>JBBSSE010000285.1:0-4574 GCA_038242375.1 Chitinophagales bacterium | reverse complement strand
TTCTCCCGCTAATTTATAAGATTTTTCATCTGTTCTATTGATCAGGGAAATCAGGGAACCGGGAAAGTATTCTTTTAAATTCCTGGCTATGTGATTTCCAAATTTTCCCGTGCCAACAAGGAGTATCTTTTTGTCAATAATGTCTTTATAATTCTTTTTAATGATTTCAATAGCCGCGTAAGAAACGGAAACAGTTCCGGAACTGATTGTGGTCTTTGTTTTGATCTCTTTTGAGGCCTGAAGCGTAGTTTATTATCCGCTCCATGAATCCGTTTACCGCGCCGCATTGCCGTGCGGTTCTAACGGAGAGTTTCAATTGTGATAAAATTTCATAATCCCCGATGATCTGTGAATCCAACCCTGACGCTACTTTGAACAAATGTTCAATCGCCTTCGTACCACGATAGGTGTATATGTAATTGGAGAATTCTTCCCTGCTACAATGGGTGTTTTCGCACATCATTTCAATCAGCGTATCAAGGTCATGGCAAATGCCATATACTTCTGTTCTGTTACAGGTGGAAATGATAAAGAAACCCGGAATCCCTCTCGAAACAGCTTGCTTTAGCAGGATGAAATTTCCACGGAAAGTGAGAATTTACCGCGGATATTTGTATCACTTTTCCGGTAATTGATTCCGACAATACATAAATTATTCAGCGGATGATGGTATGTGTGGTCTGGTAAAATCATTCTATGCCGGCAGAACTATTTTTTAAACCTCCATAGAAAGTCACTGCTTCGTCATGATATTTTTTAATTGGGCCAAAACCTTCTTTGGTCCTTAATAATTCATTCTTTGATCCCCACATTTGCCGGCATGACATCAAAATTAAAGAAAGGAACTATAATGGTTAATCTTGGTTCTCCGGAATCAACGAAGGTTTCTGATGTAAGGAAATATCTTAACCAGTTCTTAATGGATGCGCGGGTGATAGATAAACCCTGGTTATTAAGAACGTTGCTGGTGAGAGGAATTATCGTTTCTTTTCGTGCGCCGGAATCCGCAGAGGCTTATAAAAAAATATGGACTGATGAGGGCTCTCCATTAATTCTTCAGACAGAAGAATTAAAAAATGCTTTGCAGGACATTTCGGAATATCCGATTGAAGTGAGTATGCGTTATTGTAATCCCACTCCTGAAACGGCTTTTAATGCTTTATTAAAAAGAGTTCCGGATCTGGAAGAGGTGATTGTATTTCCCCCTTTATCCGCATTACGCGATGTCAAGTTATGAGACAGTAGTAGAGTTTATGAAAGAATGCCACACGAAAAAGAGATATTCTTTTAAGCTGAAGTTTGTGGATGCTTATTTTAAAGAACCTGCCTATATAAACGCGCTTTCGGAAAGTATGAGACCCTATCTTAGTCGGCATTTCGACCATCTCTTGTTCAGCTATCATGGTATTCCTGAACGGCATATACACAAGAGCGATATAACGGGCTGCCATTGTTTAAAAGTGGAAAATTGTTGTGAAATTGATTCTGCCGCGCATCAATTTTGTTACCATCACCAGATGAATATTACCACCAAATTAGTGATGGAAAAATTGCAGGTTGACGCAGGTAAATATTCCATTTCTTTCCAGTCAAGACTGGGGGGAGGATGGCTCACTCCATCTACGGATATTCGATTAAAGAATTACCCGCGGAAGGGATAAAGAATTTATTAATTGTGTGCCCGGCTTTTGTAAGCGATTGCCTGGAAACTCTGGAAGAAATTGAAATGCGCGGGAGGGAAATATTTCTGGGAGCGGGCGGTGAATCCTTTACCATGATTCCCTGTTTGAATGCGCATCTATTATAGGTTAAAGCGATTGCCGGTATGGTGAACGCGGGTGAAAAAGAAACGTATGCACAGGAAAAAGTGACTATGCATTCTAATGAATTATAAAACTAAAAAAGTCCTTTCTTTTTTCAATATTCAATGATTCGCCCGGTGTAAAAATGATTATATTCTATTCACCACCCGATTGCAAAGGGGGGGCGCAATTTTCTATTTAACCCATGTATTTTTATATTAAAGCTCTCCATATAATTTTTGTTGTAACCTGGTTTAGCGGGCTCTTTTACATTGTGCGGCTATTTGTGTATAGTGCCGAAGCAAATGAAAAAGCAGAACCTGAAAGATCCATATTACTAAAGCAGTTTAACATTATGCAAAAACGCCTCTGGTATGGAATTACCTGGCCATCAGCTATTCTTACATTATTGTTCGGCACATGGATGGGACTATTATATGGAAGCCTGCCTACCTGGCTTTTAATCAAACTTATTTTTGTAGTCGGTTTGTTTATTTATCATATCACCCTGCACGTGATTTTTCGCCAGCAACAAAAGGGAGTCTTCAAATGGGCATCCGGTCAATTGAGAATATGGAATGAATTGGCGACTATTTTTTTGATTTCAATAGTCATGCTGGTCGTGGTAAAACAATTACTCAGTATTGTGTGGGCCTTAGGGGTGATGGTTGTATTTTTCGCTGTTTTAATGATCGCTATCAGAATTTATAAACATTACCGGGAGGCATAAACGACGCACAAGGAATGAACATGATGAAGGCCATAGAAAGGATATGTTTCTTTTTAACCAATGGAAGAAAGAGTTGAATATGATTCGTTTATTAAAACTTTATTGCAGCACGCTTCATGCGAAATAAATTTTCCTTTTTATTTGATAACCCTTTGTCAGATTTGTACAGTTCATTTCGCAATTACTGATTAAACATTCTGATTAATAATAATACCTGCATTTCACTGTCAAGTATTGGTGTAATACATGCCAATAGGTGCTGTTCTTGCATCTTTTAAAGTAGTCAGATATTCCAATCCGGGATAAGAATACACAACCTTTATAAGGTTAGGTAATGTGCGATAAAGCTTTTGATTTTGTAGAGTAAATGCACAAGTAAAAAAGCAAACCACTGATCTTTAAAACTTTATGAGGTAACGACGAATCTGCACAGGATAGGATTTCGAAGGAATGAGCGGAACTGCGTGATGTTTTTTTCAACTGTATTTACTTTAATTCAACGATCTTCTCCTTAAGTTTTCTTTGCACATATTCGTACATTTAATAGTAAAACAAATTCTTCCTAAAGAGTCAGGTTAAGGGTGTCGAATGTCATTGGCTCATCTCTGAAAAGTTCAAACTTCAAAAAGTATTTTTTCATATTCTATGGTAAATAAGCTGCATGTCCTTACACACTTTTTTTTTTGATTGGATGTAGTCATCAATTTGATAACACAATTCAAGTTTATGAACTATTGACAATTCCTGATCCTTTGCAATTTTTTTCCCTATTATTTCTTCAAAAGTATGCCCTGAAGTATGATACTTTCTTAAAACTGAATGGGGTTTTTACAGTTTGTTTTTTTTCAAAAAAAATGATCATTAGAATTTATTTTAGTTAGGCGATACTTTTATTTCTTTTTTTATCTGCCAGGCTGATTGCTATTTCCCTTGCGAAATTGTGTTCGTACTTTGTTACCTGTGTCCCATCGGAAACCCACTTATCAATCTCCTCTTTTTTAAAATATAAAGTTTTCCCTTTCTTACTGCAGGGAATTTCTTTTCTGTGTGTCAATTGATAGAGGGTAGATATCTTCATTTTAAGATATTTACATACTTCAGCGGATTTCATAATCAAATCATTTAAAGAATTAGAATCGGTCGCTTGTTCGCGAACAATTCCATTTTGGATTAACGCTGTCTCGACTGCCCTGCTGACAATATCTTCCAACTCATCTCTTTCAATCGTTATAATAATTCCTTGCATGGTTAATATTTATTTTACAGTGTCATATTTATAAACTTTTTTAAATCTTCATGTTTTTGTCTTTTATTTTATCCGATAAACTAACGATTATTCATTCTAAATCTATAAAAACTTGGTTACGGAATATTTTATTATAAATTTAATTCTATTCAATATTCTAAATCACACTATGACCCGTATTTGGCAAATAATTTTTGTACTTAACCGAGAATTCAAATAAACCCCTAATAATAAAAATTGATTCGATTATTCTCAAACTAAAGTCATTTTAAACTTTGGAGAGGTTATCCCATTGAGGAAATAATCAGCAAGAGCCGCTGTGTGTAACAGAAAGCAAGATAGATAGAAGAAAGGAAACCTTACGAGGGCAAAATGATCCTTGTGTATAATAATTATTTTGATTCAATTTGTCAGGTGAATAAAAATGCAAGACTTCCGTAAGAAAAGATGAGAAATCACTAAAAGATATTTGGCAAAAGATCAATGAGACGAGATATTAAATGAGATTTCTCCGGAAAATTTATCAAATGAAACTTAGGCTGCCCATATAAATTTAATACATGCATAAAAAAGATGTCGTACCAGAAGCTTCTGTTACAGAATTTGTAGGGTAAATTGTAGGGTAAATAAAAAAGCCACCTACGTTTTAAATTCCGTAAGTGGCTGATTATCAGTGTGGGAGCACACGGGCTCGAACCGCGGACCCTCTGCTTGTAAGGCAGATGCTCTAAACCAACTGAGCTATGCTCCCTTTTCCTAAAAAATTAAGAGGTTTTAAATCTTTCGATTTGTGCTC
>JBBSSE010000284.1:0-4582 GCA_038242375.1 Chitinophagales bacterium | reverse complement strand
ACAGGCCCTGAAAATGGATGACACGTTGCTCCTCACGGAAGGAGCGTTCAAATATTTTTTTCTATATTTTCCTGGCGAAAACAAATGCCGCTATCTGTTATTGAAAACAGGAAATGGGAGGGGAAGAATAGTTTATTGTTTGAGAAGGAGCGGGAAGGTTTTTAAATTACAAATCAGTTTTTTTTCCGAAAAGAGCACAGGCCAGTTAAGTGCTATTTAATTTATTTTTTTTAAAAGATAATGAATTATTTGATTTCCTAAATATGATTGCATCATTCCTTGTCAAAATAGTAGTAGATAAATTTAATTGATCAATTAAAAATATAGGGTTTTATTGTTTTTCTCTCCAGAGATTATATTTAAGAACCAGAAATCCAGCAGGTCCTCATATTTCGTATAACTTCCAGAGCCTGCAGTGCCGGTATTCATTGTCGTAAGCCCGAATCTCTGTAGTGACTTTCATCATACATATAATATGTACCAGATTTAGTTTTAATTTTCGTCTCTTTTAATTTCATATTCACCAGAACTGTCTTTTTGTTTCATGGATACCACTTTACCACTTTCAAGTACAAACTCAATTGTAATATCTGAAAATTCCTTTATTTTAAAAATGTTGGTTTTGTATGGAATCAATTCGACATCAGGTTCCCCTTCTAAAAATAGATGGTTTTTATTTTTCAAGATGATCTTTATTTTATTAGTTCCTATTGTGTACGTACCTGCATATTTGCTGAGTGTTTCGATTGAACTTAAGGTAGCATCCGCCTTCTTTAAAAATGTAACTTCTCCTTCATCTAACGAGATTACAAAACGATCAATCTCTCCCTGGGGATTTGTTTGATAGTTTAAACTATACAATCCGTCCTCTTCATCATTATCCGTATCGAAACGATCGTAATGAAAATGATGCATGGGTAAATGAATATGGTGCAACGTAAACATCATCTGTGTATCTTTTTGAGCAACATTGATAATACCGTAAGCCGCATTTTCAAAATCGCCTGAATAGTCTTCTAAAGGATGAGATGGTTTTGTATTCTTTACCTGGCCTACCATTGCTTTTGCTCTTCCTTCTCTGCCTAGTTTTTTACCTGCATCCCTGTTTTTCAATCCTCTTTCACTCCACGGTGTAATGGATAGCCCAAGGAGATGTTCGTATACATTATAGACAATGGAATTATAACGAAGACTATGATCGCCAATTACAAAAACAATTACACCAATACTATCCTGTGGCATATAAGATATTTGAGAATGAATACCATTTAAATCTCCACCGTGCAATACTATATTATGGCCGCGGTACACTTGTGTTTGTCTTCCCATTCCATAGACTGGATTCAATATTTCCGTAAAGCCCTGATCGAGTGACGAATTATGTAAAGCTATAGATGGCTCCATCGTTGCGCTTACGACATTTTCCGGAATTACCTGCTTTCCTTCGTACCTGCCTTTATTCATTAAAGCTGCGAGCCAATGGGATAAATCATTAATGTTTGAAATAATAGAACCCGCCGGACCCAGGCCATCTGTTTCACTGTTATAATCTATTTTATAAAGAATGGTCGTGTCTCTTTTCTCATTATAGGGCACAAAAAAATCACTTTGTTTTTGCATATTTGCGATACTAAAAACAGTATGGTTCATTTTTAGAGGAGTAAATATTTTCTCCTGAACAAAATCTTCCCAGGTCTTACCTTCCAACAAATTAATAATTTGACCTGCAGCAGCATACATTAAATTATTGTACAAAAATCCCTGCCGCAAAGGTTGAATGGGTTCCAGGTATTTTAATTTTTCAAAAAGTTCAGCACGATTGAAATCAGATTTGTACCAGATCAGGTCATGCCTTGTAACACCCGTTCTGTGCGAGAGCATATCTCTTATGGTGATATTATTATTGAGTTCATTATTATAAAATTGAATGCCGGGAACAAAAGTTTTAATTGGTTTATCCCAATCCAGTTTTCCTTCATTCACCAGGAGACCAATTGATGTTGAAGTGAATAATTTTGTGTTAGACGCTATTTGAAATAAAGTGTTTCCTGTAATGGGCAGTTTCTTATCATAGTCTCGATAGCCATAGCCTTTTACAAAAACAAGTTTGCCATTTTTGACAATACCAACACCCACTCCTGGCATATTCCAGTCTTTCATGTTCTTCTCCATTTCTTTATCAAACCCAACAAGTTTTTTTTGAATTCCAGCATCCTGTGCAAAGCCAGGATTGGTAAGAAAGAGCACACAAATAATAAGACTGAATGATTTCATACTTTTTAATTTAAAAATTTTATATCAAGGCTATGATTTAAATCTCGTACAACATCCGGGGGCTTGTTACTATGCTGATTTTCATTGCTTGTCCAGCCAGAACCAAAGATCCATAAATTTATGAAAGTTAAAATTAAGAAAAAAAAAGATAAGAAATTCATCCAACGAAACTGCCCTGATTGGAAAATAAATAGATGATAAATTATTCGTTTACAAAAATAAACACCAAATATTAAGTATTTCCTTTAAGGATGTTCTGTACTTGTACCGACCGTAAATCGTGAATTAAGTTTATCCAATGATTGCGAAACGATCTTAGAAAGTGGGATGTAGTTTGCAAGCAATAATCAGCGAGCTTTTCAAAAAAGGGAATTTTCCGTATTATATATCGTGTCATAAAGAATGAGCCTCCCGGATCAAGCCCGGACACTTCCGGGTTGGCGGGCATTTCTTATTTGCGGTTTTATACCGACTGTAAATAATAAATAGTCCAATCTGTTTTCTGTCGGCATCATCCGGCTTTTACGAGATCTGCTCCTTTCTCTCCAATCATGAGAACGGCTGCATTGATATTACCAGATGTAAGAGTTGGCATTACCGATGCGTCAATAACTCTGAGTTTGTTCACACCGTGTACCCGCAACTGAGGATCAACTACAGACATATCATCGTTGCCCATGCGGGCAGTGCCTGCATAATGATGTGCAATAAAGGCGTTTTTACGAATATAATTGAGCAACCCTTCATCGGTATCACCATCAGATGCCGGTGCAATTTCTTTGATATCGAATTTACCCGTCATCGCATCACCGACCCGTTTAACCATTTTCAAACCATCCATCATAGTACGAATATCTTCTTCTGCTGTTAAATGATTAAACAAACATGATGGGCTGTCCTTGGGGTTTGTTGAGGTTATATGAACGCGTCCACGACTAACAGGACGAACCTGGTACATACTTAGATGGAACCCGGAAAAATTGGCAAGATTCCAGACTTTCTTTCCTTGCATGAAAGGAAGATGATGCAGTTGGATATCCGGAGCTATCAAACCCTTTTTTGTATATAGGAATGCCCCGGCCATAGCTGCACCAACCTTTAGAGGGCTGTTTTTCGCTCCAAGGTAATATTTGATTCCTGACCACGCCTGGGAGAATATATTTCCGACCTGCCTATTGAAAGTGTACTTGCTTGAGGTCGTGTATTTTCGGGATACTTGCGGGTGATTCATCAAATTTTCACCCACTCCTTTTAAATCACACACAACCTCAATACCGTGTTTTTTTAATAAGTCTGCCGGACCTATTCCCGATAATTCAAGTAATTGTGGTGTCATTAATGCACCCGCACTTAAAATGATTTCACGATTGGCTCTTACCCGGTGAAGCTTTCCATCCCGTTCATAAATAATTGCATTCGCTGTCTTTCCTTCAAATTCAATTTTTGTAGCAAACGCTTTGGACAATACAGTGAAATTCGGACGTTTACGATTCGGCTTAATGTAGCAGGCTGAGGTGGAGGAACGTTTGCCTTTCCATGTAATCAAATCCCAATATCCGGCCCCCCAAATATTTGGCGAGTTAAAGTCATCATTTCTGGGAACGTCGAGACTTTCCACGACCGCGGTGATAAACGTATCGGCGAGAGGATTTTTCCATTGCGCTAATTCGATTCCAATCGGCCCATTCTCACCATGATATTTACTTTCTCCCCGGTGATCGTGCTCATATTTTTTAAAGTAGGGCAATACGTCTTCGTATTTCCAACCTTCTGCGCCCATTTCTGCCCAGGTATCATAGTCCGTCGGAGAACATCGCACCTGAACTAACCCGTTGATTGAACTCGAACCGCCCATAATTTTTCCATGCAGCAGTGGAAATTGTCTGTTATCGAGTCCTGGCTCGGGCTCAGATTTTTGTTTCCACCACATATACTTGTGCATGAAAATAATCTTTGCAAAACCAAGAGGTATTTTGGACCAATAACTGTTATTATCGGGTCCGG
Organism: Chitinophagales bacterium; assembly: GCA_038242375.1. Classification (GTDB taxonomy): domain Bacteria; phylum Bacteroidota; class Bacteroidia; order Chitinophagales; family Chitinophagaceae; genus Ginsengibacter. Next base: position 304 of record JBBSSE010000284.1, on the reverse strand, counting down.
CTTCGAGAAGCAAGACCTTAGTTTTAGGATCCTCAGACAGGCGGGTGGCAACAATTGCACCTGCTGATCCTGCCCCCACGATTATATAATCATAGCTATCGGAATCTGACTGAATTTGTGAATCTTTCATTGTGTCCATTTGATTTAAAGTTTTAGATTGCCCGTATTCAAGATTCTCAAGGTTGTTTATCAAAAGATAAAAATTGATCAACCGTAAAAAAATATCCTCATATCATTAAAAAGCTTTGAATTTTATAATTCCTGAGGTAATATTTTGGGCATCAAATACTATACCCATTGAATT
>JBBSSE010000283.1:0-4592 GCA_038242375.1 Chitinophagales bacterium | reverse complement strand
CACCATGAAGATTATCACCGGTTACCTCGAAGCAAATTCAGGCAGCGTTTTAGTAAACGGGATTGATGTGAACACAAATCCTTTAGAGGCAAAAAAAAATATCGGTTATCTGCCGGAAGCAAATCCCTTGTATTATGAAATATATGTCCGGGAATATCTTTATTTTATTGCTTCCCTTCATAAAATAGAAAATGTAAATGATCGTGTGGAAGAAGTAATAAAGCTAACCGGTCTCACATTGGAAAGCAATAAAAAAACAGGTCAGTTAAGTAAAGGATATAAACAAAGAGTCGGCCTCGCTGCAGCATTGATACATGATCCGAAAATTTTAATTCTGGACGAGCCCACAAGTGGTTTGGATCCCAATCAGATTGTGGAGATCAGGCAACTGATCAGGAATCTTGGAAAAAATAAAACAGTTTTATTTTCATCACATATTTTGCAGGAAGTGGAAACCGTGTGTGACAGGGTAATTATAATAAACCGTGGAACTATAGTGGCAGATGACACGTTGAAAAATCTGCAATCATTGAAAAATAATGTGCAGGTAGTAATTGTTCATTTTGCAAAAAAGGTAGATATCGACACTTTAAAGAACCTGGAAACCGTAGAAAAAGTGACCATGGAAAACAATCATTATTCAATTCAGACTTCCAACCCGGAAAAAGTTAAAAAACTTTTATTGGAATTCAGCGTAGAGAATAATTTAGATATCCTTTCTTTGCAAAGTAAAAGCAATAGTTTGGAAGAGATTTTCAGGGAGTTGACGGTTTCGACTAGTTTGTAGTTTGAAGTTCAGAGTTCGGAGTTAGGGATAAAAATAATAATAATTAAAAATAAGAGCAAATTGCTCAAAGCACAAGGCTCATGGCTCACAGCTATCAGCTCATAGCTTTAAAATAATACCTAAATAATAAAAAATGAGTTACATCGCAAGCGTACATGCACGCCAAATTTTAGACAGCCGGGGAAACCCAACTGTGGAAGTAGAAGTACTGACAGAAAATGAGAAAATGGGCCGGGCAGCAGTACCGTCAGGAGCAAGCACAGGCATACACGAAGCTGTGGAATTGAGAGACAATGACAAAAAAGTATATGATGGCAAAGGTGTTCTGAAAGCCGTAGAAAATGTAAATATTCAAATTGCAGATCAACTTCTTGGTTGGGATGTGGCAGACCAGGCTGGTATTGATAATGCAATGCTGGAACTTGATGGCACCGAAAATAAAGGAAAATTAGGCGCTAATGCGATCCTGGCCGTAAGTTTAGCTGTAGCAAAAGCAGCAGCTATGGAAGCTGATCTTCCTCTATACCGCTATGTAGGTGGTACCAATGCAAGAACTCTTCCCATGCCTATGATGAATATTCTTAACGGAGGTTCGCATGCTGATAATAAAATAGATTTCCAGGAATTTATGGTGATGCCCATTGGAGCTGAGTCCTTTAGTGAAGCACTTCGCTGGGGAGTAGAAATATTCCATTCATTAAAATCCGTTTTAAAGAAGAAAGGATATAGCACAAATGTAGGAGATGAAGGTGGTTTTGCACCAAACATCCAGAGTAATGAAGAAGCGATTGAAACTGTATTGGAAGCAATTGAAAAAGCAGGATACAAAGCAGGAAGTGAGATAGGAATTGCCATGGATCCGGCTGTAAGCGAAATGTATGATGCTGAGAAAAAATTATACCATTTTCATAAATCAGATGGCAAAAAATTAAGTTCAGAAGCCATGGTTGATTACTGGGAAAACTGGGTGAAACAATATCCGATTATTTCCATTGAAGATGGTATGGCAGAAGATGATTGGGCAGGTTGGAAGTTGATGACGGATAGATTAGGAAAGAAAATCCAGTTAGTAGGAGATGATCTGTTTGTAACGAATGTAAAAAGATTACAACGGGGCATTGATGAGCATACAGCAAATGCATTATTGGTAAAAGTAAACCAGATCGGTACTCTTACAGAAACAATTAACGCGGTTTCTCTTGCTCAGCAAAATGGATTTAATACTGTGATGAGTCATAGAAGTGGTGAAACAGAAGATACGACCATTGCAGATTTAGCCGTCGCATTAAACTGTGCACAGATAAAAACCGGGTCCGCAAGCCGTACAGATCGTATAGCCAAATACAACCAGTTGATAAGAATTGAAGAAATGTTGGGTGAAAGTGCCATTTTCCCAAATGGAAAAATTAAATTTGGTAAATAGTTCCTTTAGAATAAGAAATAAGTTCTCTTTTAAAAATCATTTTGAAGTAAAAATATCGCTCCCGATTTGAAACATATTCGCCTCATATTAACTAATAAGTATTTACTCACCGGAATAGCATTCGCTGTTTGGATGCTGTTCTTTGACCGGAATAATATTGCCTTGCAGATACAAAAAATGCAGGAGTTGAATAAACTGGAAAAAAGTGAGGAATTATTATCAAGGCAAATTTTGGAAACGAGAGAAGAATTGGATCAGCTAAAAAATAATCCTGCAACCCTGGAAAGATATGCAAGGGAGAAATACCTGATGAAAAAAGAGAATGAAGATCTGTATATTATTAAAATAGACTCATCCTTAATCAAATAGAAACGGCATTAAACAATATTTAAGTCAACGGTGCGTTTTAATTTTGGATAGAATTTATATTTTTTATTAAAGTCACACTTTTTTTATGATGAAAATTACTCCGGAAGACCTGGTAAGGTATTTATACCAGGAAACCTCCACTCAAAAAACAGCGCGCATTAAAGCTGCCTTGCAAATAGACAGCAACCTACAGGATGAATATGAGAAATTAAAAAGCACTTATTCCAAATTAGAAGAGGAAGAGGTCAGGGTTTCTCCGAGACCTCAGACAATCAAAAGTATTATGGAATATGCAGATCAGAAACAAAAGCAGTTGCATTCTATTTAGAAAAAAAATTAATTATCTTTATAATCCTGCCGTACCCGGCGGGATTTTTTATATGACCAAAAAAGAACGATACCAATTTGTAATTAACTATTTTGTTTTGAACAGTCCTGATGCCAAAACAGAATTAATCTACGATAGCCCTTTTCAGTTATTAGTGGCCGTTATTCTCTCTGCACAATGCACAGATAAAAGAGTGAACATGACCACTCCAAAAATATTTGAGCAGTATCCGGATATAGAGGCTTTAAGTGAAGCCAAAACAGAAGATTTATTTAAACTGATCAAAAGCATTTCCTATCCCAATAATAAAACGAATCATCTTATTGGCATGTCTAAGATGCTGGTACAAGATTTTAAGGGAGAAATTCCAATGACGGTCAAAGAATTGATCTTACTTCCTGGTGTAGGCAGGAAAACAGCAAATGTGATCACTTCTGTAGTTGACAATCAGCCAAATATGGCGGTTGACACGCATGTTTTCAGAGTATCTAACCGGATAGGATTGGTAAAAGCGAAAACTGTTCTGGAAACAGAAAAACAATTAGTAAAAAATATTCCGGAAGATTTAATTTATATAGCCCATCATTGGTTAATATTGCATGGACGTTATATTTGTGTAGCCAGAACACCCAAATGTGCTATTTGCGGATTACGGTCGGTTTGTAAATATTATCACACTGTAATAATGCCAAATCTAGAAAAATAGTACTTATTTTTATACAAAATATCAGGCTGCGACTAAAAAATTATAACTGTATTATGAAAAATAAATTTCTTATTTTCTTCCTTTTAATGGTTACCGGTAGCCAATTAAAGGCACAATACTATTTTTATAACGGTGATTATTATGAAGCCGATATTGTCTATGAACTGGGTGGTTCCATTGGGGCAATGACTGCTATGACAGACATAGGAGGTAGAAAAGGCGTTGGAAAAAGGGGAATGAAAGATTTCAATTTAAAAAATACAAATTTTAGCGGGAGTGCGTTTTTTGGAGTAATGTTTAAAAATGCAATTGGCGTAAGAATAGAAGCCACCTTTGGAAAAGTAAGCGGATATGATAGTGATTTAAAAAATGTTGCAGCAAGCACTGCTGGCCGTTATGAAAGAAATTTAAGTTTCGAAAGCCCGATTTCGGAAGTTGTAGGTGTCGTAGAATTACACCCCTTTGAAATATTTGGGAATTACAATCATGAAAAGTTTCCACCGGTAGTTTCTCCTTACGTAGTAGGTGGAGTCGGATTTTTTAAATTCAACCCAAGGACTCAATTAAATGGCCAATGGATCGATCTTCAACCATTACATACAGAAGGCCAGGGATTTCCGGAATACCCGAATGTAAAAGATTACAAACTCACACAGATCAATTTCCCCATCGGCATGGGCGCGCGGTATGATATAACGCCTATTATAAACGTGCGTGCAGAAATAATGTACCGTTTTTTAAGGACAGATTACCTGGATGATGTAAGCGGCAGATATATTGAACCATCCGTGTTTGCCAACCATCTTACAGGAACTCAATTAACTCATGCACTTTTATTAAACGACCGCCACATTCCCGGAGCTGCACACAGCACAGCTCATCCTGATGGCATCCGTGGCAACCCAAGTGACGATGCCTACATTTCATTTAGCGTGAAGCTTGGAATCACTTTGGGAAGAGAACGAAAATAGTTTGTAGT
>JBBSSE010000282.1:0-4607 GCA_038242375.1 Chitinophagales bacterium | reverse complement strand
CCCATCCATATTGATGATACAGCTGCCTTAAACATTTTTGAACTTAGAGCAAAATGCCGACGTTTAAAAAATAAACATAATGTGGGTATTATCATTATTGATTACCTCCAATTAATGAGTGGTACAGGTGAAAATAAAGGAGGAAACCGCGAGCAGGAAATCAGTCGTATTTCAAGAGACTTAAAAGGACTTGCCAAGGAATTACATATCCCTATCATAGCTCTGAGCCAGTTAAGCCGGGAAGTGGAAAAAAGAAAAGAAGGTAATAAAATGCCTCAGTTGAGTGATTTGAGAGAGTCCGGTGCTATTGAGCAGGATGCTGATATGGTTATGTTCCTTTACAGACCGGAATATCATGATATTAACTCGAATGAAATGGGCGAATCTAATAAAGGTGATACCGATGTTCGAATAGCCAAGCATAGAAATGGACAGTTGGATACCATTAAATTATCTGCCCAACTTCATATTCAGAAATTTGTAGAAAGAGATACCAATGATTTTGGCCCCGGACTACCCCAGGGTAGCTGGAAACCAGTAAGAGATGATGACGGCAGTGGAGCCGGCCTATATATTCAGAAAGGAAGTAAAATGAATGATGGGGAATTTGATGAGCATGCACCTTTCTAGGTTTCAGGTATCAGGTATCAGGTATTTGCTAACGGCTAATAGCTACCAGCTACTACCTGATTTTTAACAATCCTTCCTTTTTGCTGTCAAAAAACTTCCAATAAAAAATTGTAATTTTGCGGCTCATTTTTCTACATGAGTGATAACATAAAACACGAATGCGGTCTGGCATTTATCCGGCTTCGCAAACCCTTTTCCTACTATCAAAAAAAGTACGGAACCGTACTATACGGTCTAAATAAGCTTTATCTGCTAATGGAAAAGCAGCACAACCGTGGCCAGGACGGAGCGGGTGTTGCTGCGGTTAAATTAGATACAGAACCAGGTTATCCTTTTTTGCATCGGGTAAGAAGTATTGCCAAACAAGCAATTGCGGATGTTTTTTTAGAAATCGAAAACCAAATCGAAGAAATAGGAAAATATCATCCGGATATTGAAAAATACCCCGGCCTAATGAAAGGACATTATGATTTTTTAGGCGAATTGCTCCTGGGTCATCTTCGGTATGGCACACAAGGAAAAAATAGTGTTGAATATTGCCATCCGTTTATCAAAAGAAATACCGTTCCCTGCTTAAATCTGGCCCTTGCCGGCAATTTTAATATCGTGAACCGGGATGAATTATTCTCCCTAATTAATAGTAGCCGCGCAAGTGGTGACAGGCATAGTGACCTTGGAGCAATGATCGATTTCATTCATCATTTCATGGTAGAAGCGGATGAAAATTCACCTGAAGAACTGGATATCGCTTCAGTATTAAGAAAAGCTGTTCCTTATTTTGACGGAGGATTTACTTTCGGAGGCTTAACTGGTAACGGCACAGGTTTCGTAACGAGGGATGCACACGGCATCCGTCCTTGTTATTATTATATAGATGATGAGGTAATTGTTGCAGCCAGCGAGCGGGCAGCAATTCGTACCGCATTTAATGTAGGCGAAAACCAGGTTAAAGAATTAATGCCCGGAATGGCACTTATTGCCAAGCCGGACGGTACTTATACCATTGAACAGATTCTTGAACCCAAAGAAAGAAAAGCCTGCAGTTTTGAGCGAATTTATTTTTCAAGAGGAAGTGATGAAAAGATATACCGGGAAAGAATAGCTCTTGGGTATCACCTAAGCGAACGCGTTCTAAAAGCAGTTGATCACGATCTAAGGAATACGATCTTTTCCTTTATTCCCAATACCGCTGAAACAGCTTTTTATGGATTGATAAAAGGAGCGGAAGATTACCTGAACAAAATCAAGATTGAACGTATTCTAAGTTGGGGAAAGGATTTTGATGAAGAGAAACTTTCAGAGATGGTTAACCGGAAGATCCGCATGGAAAAAATCGCCATTAAAGACGTAAAACTCCGGACATTTATTACCCAGGACAGCAGCCGGAATGAAATGGTGCAACACGTGTACGATATCACTTACGGAACGGTTAGAAAAGGAATAGACACGCTTGTTGTAATTGATGATTCCATTGTGCGAGGTACCACTTTAAGAGAAAGTATTGTTCGAATGCTTTCCCGCCTGGAACCAAAAAAAATAATTATTGTTTCTTCCGCGCCACAAATAAGATATCCCGATTGTTATGGAATCGACATGAGCAAACTGGGCGAATTCGTTGCTTTTAGAGCAGCAATGGCCTTGATTAAAGAACGGGGCATGGAAGCTAAATTAGATGAAATGGTTATGAAATGCCATGAAATGATCGATGCGGGAGAATTGCACGCTCAAAATATTGTTCGTGCAGTATACAAACCTTTTTCCCTGGACGAAATTTCTAACAAGATCGCACAACTCATTACGCCTCCAGAAATAAATATTCCGATAGAGGTCATTTATCAAACAATTGAAGACCTTCATGAAAGTTGTCCCACAAATACCGGCGATTGGTATTTTACAGGAAATTATCCAACAAAAGGAGGAAATAAAGTAGTCAACAGGGCATTTCTCAACTATATGGAAGGAAAAGAAGTGAGAGCTTATTAAAAATCATTTTGTAATATGCATGTATTCGCTCTCAATCTTTTAAATTCAAACATTGATGAAGACAGTTCTAATAGTTCGCCATGCAAAAAGTGCCGCCGCAGATCTTGGCCAGTCCGATTTTGACAGGTCCCTGAACAAAAGAGGAAAGGAAGATTCGACGGAGATGGCAAAAAGAATTTCAAAAGAAATTGATCGGATTGACGCATTTATAAGCAGCCCTGCAAAGAGAGCAAGAAAAACAGCTGAAAAATTTATTGCGCAGTATGGCCTGGATAAGGAAGAACTAATTTTAATCCCATCCTTATATGAAGCAGGTCTAAATGATTTTTATGAAGTTGTCGAAAATCTGGATGACTCCTACGAAACAATTGCTTTATTTTCTCACAATCCGGGCATTACTGATTTTGCAAATTCACAGAATTGTTTAAACATATTCAATATGCCAACAGGTTCCGTATTCGCCGTCCGGATCGATACCGATAAATGGTCGCAGGTCAGAATCGCAGAACGGAAACTTTTATTCTTTTATCTTCCAAAGGATGAGGAATAAGGAATATTCTATCCATATTTTTACTTTCTAAAAATAATTTTAAATTCTGGCATAAGGCATAAAATCACTCCAACTCATTGGACATCATGATAATGAATTTATTATCTTCACTCAATGAAACAGATTTTATGCCTATTCGCGGTTCTTTACACATTTACATCATGCGCTCAAATTCAAGCTCCGGAATATTTTTATGTGCGGACTACAGACTCACTGCCTTTCCTAAATTATGGATTGGGTGAGGATAGATTAGGTGGTGCTAAGATGACTTTTTTAGATAGCAATGTGGTGCTGAAAGTTGTCGATAGCGTGCAGGATAATTATAAAGTGCAGCTATCAAAATACCATTCTGCCTTTATAGATAAAAAGCATGTTACCATTCCGGTTACCATCAATGAAAAACAACAGTTAAGTAATAGCTGGAGCGTATATGGTGATTCCCTTTATGATTATGTCAGCATCGGGCTGGAGGAAAAACTTCCTTACAGAAGTGTGATAAAAATTCACCCTTCCAGAATTGAAGTAGACATTTTCGGAGTGATTAGTAACACCAACTGGATCACGCAATTATCCACAGCAAAAGAAATTAAAAATGCCTGGTATGAGCAACCGGAAGATGATGTAATGCGCGTGATCATTGAATTAAAACACCAGCAACATTGGGGATATTCCATTTTTTATACTGAAAAAAACCGGCTCATCATCCGTGTGAAACGCCAACCTGAAAAATTAAGTTTAAAAAATCTCACCATAGCTATTGACGCAGGTCATGGCGGTGAACAAACGGGCGCAGCAGGTGTGACTACAAATGTTTTAGAAAAAGATTACACCTTATTAATGGCACAGGAATTAGCCAAAGAGCTGATAAAGAAAAAGGCAAAAGTAATCATGACAAGGGTTCAGGATACCACCTTGAGTATGTATGAAAGGATTACGTTTCTAAAGCAGCAAAAACCGGATATGCTTATCAGTGTTCATTTAAATTCCTCTTCCCGCGAAAGCGCCCAAGGAACAAGCACTTATTATCGCTATATTGGATTCCGGCCATTAAGCCAATCAATTTTAAAAAGAATGTTACAACTTGATTTACAGGAATTTGGAAATATAGGTAGCTTTAATTTTTCTTTAAACGGGCCAACAGATTATCCCAATTGCCTGGTGGAAGTGGCCTTTTTAAGTAATAAAGAAGATGAAAAAAAGATTTTGGATCCAAAATTCCATAAGCAGGTTGCCCAAAAAATTGTTGCGGGAATCGAAGATTTCTTAAAAGAATTATAAGTACTTTGGGGAAAACCTGATTATAAAGAAAAATTTGATTCCTTATTTTATCTGATCGATCCGATCATAAAAATTAAACTCCTTTAAAACGCATGAATAACAATACAGATACACAAACAAAAAAGTCATTTGGCCCATTAAGCCATTTAGCTCAAACACTTATTGG
>JBBSSE010000281.1:0-4609 GCA_038242375.1 Chitinophagales bacterium | reverse complement strand
GCCCCTAATTCCCGGTTTATCCTCGTTAATAAATTCAAATTGAAGCGGGCGGTAACACCACCCTGATCATTATACGCAGCTAAAATCTGGTAAGGATTTTTCTTCAAATCAAAACCTATCAGCACCAAATCCCCGGCATTTAATTCTGCATATAGTTTTTTCAAAAAACCGGGCATTTCTTCAAATTTAAAATTCCCGATATTTCCTCCAAGGAAACTTATTAACCGTTTATTTTTTGAAACAGGCAAGGTTTCAGGAAGCATGTTTAAATATTCTCCCCGAAGGCCATGCACCTTTAAACCCGGAATTTTTTCCGGGATTGTTTTATGCAGATAGCAAATAATATTTTCAGAAATGTCGATCGGGAAAAAGTACTCCAACCCTTTTCTATTATTTAATTCTCTTAACAAATGTGTTGACTTTGTAGCGTCTCCCGGGCCAAAACCCACATAGTCAATCATTTCACCTGATTTAAGTATGGCATCTGCCATAAATTCCTTCTGTTCGGTAAATATTTCCATTTCACAATTCGTGGGATAATACTCCGGAGACCGCATAATTTCCTGGAAAAGCTCATCCCCCTTTTTATCATAGAAGTATTTAGAATCAAGAAATTTCGGGGAAGATTCCAACCCTTGAATTACATCATTTAAAAATTGATTCATGCTGATTATTTTGCCAGGCGGATGCCGGTATATTGCCATCTTAGTTCGGGTTGAAAAAAATTGCGGTAGCTGATCCTGCTATGTTCCGGTGATGTCACTTCAGAGGCGCCCCGCAATACCATTTGGTTGATCATGAACTTTCCATTGTATTCCCCAATTGCGCCCGGAGCTTTTTTAAATCCAGGGTAAGGCAGATAAGCACTTTCAGTCCATTCCCACCGCTTCCCCCACTTAAATTTTGGAGCACTTACTTCCCATTCAGCTTCGGTTGGTAAACGCATTCCTTTCCAGGAAGCAAAGGCAGAGGCTTCATAATAACTCACATGATTTACAGGCTCATTCGGGTCTACATTTATCAATCCTTCAAGGGTGAAATGTTGCCATTTATCCTCCAATAAATACCAATACATGGGCGCCTTTATTCCATGCGCTTTTACCCAGGCCCAACCATCGGAATGCCAGAAATTAAAGTTGGAATATCCGCCATCTTTAATGAAATCAAGATATTCCTGATTGTTGACAGGGTGGGAAGCTATTTCAAATTCATTCAGAAAGACACGGTGTCTTGAGAGTTCGTTATCAAAACAAAACCCCTCGCCGGTATAGCCTATTTCGTAAATACCCGCCTCCATTTTCAGAAATTGATCAGGTTTATGAAATACGTGCTTTTTATCCGGATCCGCCTTCTTATACACCGGAAACAACGGATTATTTCCAAGGATGTATTTAATGTCTGTCATCAATAATTCCTGGTGTTGTTGCTCATGATTAAAGCCGATTAATAAAACTTCCTCCATCCCTTTTGTGAGAGTTTCCTGAAGAAATTTCAACATTGCTTCATCCACATATTTCCGGAAAGCATACACATCCTTTACGGTTGGCCTGCTAAGGTTTCCACGGTCAGTGCGAATAACTCTTGCCCCAACAGTTTCATAATAACTGTTGAACACATAGTCATATTCCGGATCAAATACTTTATACCCGTCCACGTATTGTTTGAGAATAAAGGTTTCAAAAAACCAGGTCGTGTGACCAAGATGCCATTTGGGCGGACTTACATCCACAATAGGTTGCACAACATAATCCTCTGTTTCGAGAGGTTCACATAATTGAGTTGTATAATTTCGAATTGATCTAAATTGATTTGTATAATCCATCATCCATAATATTTAATAAAGAAAGCAGAAAAGTTAAACATGAAGTTGAATTTCCCGAACTAAATTCTACGATAAATATTTTAAACAGAAACAATGCCAGTGACGAAAATCCTCTTAAAAAAAGAAGAAAACTTTACAAAAAAACTATTTATGGAGGTAGCTTTCAATGAAAAAAACAGGGTTGTTTAAACTCGTATCAGAGAATTGTAACAAATAAAGAGAGTTATTATTGATTGATATAAAACGTTTAAAATATTTGTACATTTTATTCTCCCATACTATCTTCGGTACCGGTCTTGTTGCTTTGGGCGATCATATCATTTACCTGTTCTATTTCAGCAGGGGAAAAATATCGCCATTTTCCCTTTGGTAATCCTTTGAGTGTGATACTCATGATGCGTACGCGGGTAAGTGCAACCACCTTATAATCCAGTACCTCTGTCATTCTTCTTATCTGGCGGTTTAATCCTTGGGTCAGGATGATTTTAAACAGCCTTTCACCTTCCTGCTTTACAAAACATTTCTTTGTAACCGTTCCTAAAATGGACACTCCTTCTCCCATTTTTCTTATAAAATCGGTACTGATTGGTTTATCGACCGTTACGAGGTATTCTTTTTCGTGGCCATTTCCGGCTCTTAGAATTTTATTAACGATGTCCCCATCATTCGTCAGAAAAATTAATCCGTCGGAAAGTTTATCCAATCTACCAATGGGAAAAATCCGGCTTTTATAGTTTACGAAATCAATGATATTGGATTTATCTTTTAAATCTGTTGTACAGGTTACGCCTTTAGGCTTGTTGAGCACGATGTAAACATCTGTATTTTTCTTTTTCTTTATAACCTCTCCATCTACTTTTACAATATGCCCGACCTCGACCCTGTTTCCTTTACGAACTACCTTATTATTGATGGTTACCCGGCCGGTTTCTACATATTTATCTGCTTCTCTTCTGCTGCAAAATCCTGATTCACTGATATATTTATTAACACTCGTACCTGATTGTTCCAAAATTTTTTGTTTAAATGTTTGTACAAATCTATTCCCTTTTTTAGGAGAAATTGTTTTTATTGATTATTATGTTGACTTTACATTAAATTTTAGATCATGAATAAAAGAAAAATCGGGAATACAGAAATTGAAATCGCACCCTTAATATTTGGAGGAAATGTATTCGGATGGACGGCAGATGAAGCCTCTTCCTTTCGTTTGTTAGATGAGTTTTTTGAAAATGGATTTGACACTATTGACACAGCCAATTCTTATTCTTCCTGGATTCCGGGGAATAAAGGCGGTGAATCAGAAACGATTATTGGAAAATGGCTGAAACAAAGCGGAAAAAGAGACGAGGCAATCATCATCACAAAAGTGGGCTGGGACATAACTCCCGAAAGGAAAGGATTGGATAAAAAATCCATCATGGAAGAAGTAGAAGGTTCCCTGAAAAGATTGCAAACGGATTACATCGATATTTATTTTGCTCATAAAGATGATCCCAAAACGCCCGTAGAAGAAACTCTGGAAGCCTTCGACAAATTGATCAAACAGGGAAAAGTACGACAAATAGGTGCTTCCAATTTTTACAAAGACAAGCTGATTGAATCCATAAAAACCAGCCGCGAGAAAAAACTGTATGAATACAAAGTGATTCAACCGAAATACAATTTATTTGATCGTTTATTTGAAAAAGGAGATGCCGGAGTTGCAGAAGAATATGGCCTTGGAGTCATTACCTATTCATCCCTCGCAAGTGGATTTTTATCCGGAAAATACAAATCAGAAAATGATTTTAAGAAAAGTGACCGGGGACATGGAATGCAAAAATATTTGAACGAAAAAGGGTTTGCACTTTTAAATGCCCTCGAAAAAATATCTAAAAAGCATGGGGCAGCCTATTCCACTATCGCCCTCGCATGGCTTCTTCACAAACCGGCCGTCACCGCACCCATTGCCAGTGCCACCAGTTCTGAACAATTAAAAGAATTAATGGCAGCGGTTTCGTTAAATCTTTCGGAAGAGGATATGAAGACGTTGGATAATTTATAGTTTATAGGTTTATAGTTTGGAGTTTGTTTGAAGTCTCGTGATTTGGAAGGGGTGAAACTCCGGTCGGGACGCTTGCCTTTCGGCGGCCTGCCCCGTTCTTTCGGGTGCCTGAACGATTTGCTTCGAAGAATCCAGGTCAGTCGGAAGAATTCGTGTGTGAAATAGGTATCAGGTAACAGGTTTCAGGTAACAGGTTTCAGGTATCAGGTAAAACCTTGCTCCTTTCCTAATTCGTGTAATTCGCGCCTAAAATTCGTGTTTAAAATCTCTTTAAATTTTTTTCAAGCCTCAAATTCGTGTTTAAAATTTCTTCGTGTTTGCCAAAAAAAACTTCCATGATTAGGGCGGAAGCTTCTTAAAAAACATAAATGGTGGGTTTTGGTTTTTCCAATCGGATTAATTGGATTGGCTTTTCAGGCCTGGGTTTTCATTGGAATAAATATTTTCTTAAAGCCTTAAAATCAAAAAAAGTTTGGAGTTCGGAGTTCTGAGTTTATTCCATAATTTTTAATTCCATCACCGTAGGAAAGTTTGCTTTTGGCGTTTTGAACCACTGGAAGAAGCATATTTTAATTTGATCTATGAGCTTGATCCCTTTTATCCTTTTGATCTCTTCCAAAACCCTGAAAGGGTGATATGATTATAGTAATTAGCCTGATATAGTACAAAACCCTGAAAGGGTGATATGATTATAGTAATTAGCCTGATATAGTACAAAACCCTGAAAGGGTGATATGATT
>JBBSSE010000280.1:0-4610 GCA_038242375.1 Chitinophagales bacterium | reverse complement strand
GAGATAAGGCGATTCGCCATAGGACTCCTCCAGTCTCCCCCATCGCTGATCACGCGCCACATCCAGGATTGGTGCATACACATTTGTGTAACCCATGGCGCGCGCTTCTTTTCCGGTTATTTGTCCGATTTTATAAATCAGTTCCTTATCCCAGGTATTTCCCAATGACAGTTGGGTTGGAAAATCTGTTGTACCATACGCCTCCACACCACGGATACCCTCATTCGTAAAATCTACCGGTATGCCTAATCTTGTATCCTCGATAAAAAAAGCCTGGGTGGTATTCATCGCCCACACATGCTTTTTAATATCTTTAATGATATCCATGTCCGGTACAGGTTTACCCCAACCAATAAAACCGTTCAGATGTTCATCAATATTGGCAATGCCATCTTTCCAAATGGCATTTTTCCAGGCCGGAGTCGGAAGCGAATCCTTTAACACCCGGTGATAGCCATATAAGGTTGCCAATTGATTGGTTTTTTCTTCCAGTGTCATTTGCGATACAAGGTCATCAATTCTTTTTTCGACCGGTTGCGATGGATCTTCATAAATATCCTTTATGCCATTCTTATTCAGATCAATCCAGCCGTTCTTGTAAATGGATTTCATTCTGGGTTGAAAGGCTTGGGTGAAAGATTTTTCGCTCACCAACATTAGTGAGAATGCTAATAGCAGGCAGAAGATATATTTGATGTTTTTCAATTGAATGATTTTTTGTTCGGTAAAATATTGTGGATATGAAAAGCAAAAGGTAATATAATATCCTTACAAATCTGGTAGTCCACTACCTGATTTGTAAGGATATAGTGCCAGGGCATGTTTTACGCTCTTCATTGAGCATTTCCATATTGCATTTTGGTAACAACCTTGCACACATAGACCCGATTTAACAGTAATTATTTAGTTTCTTTTAATCTTTATCCTCAAATAAAATGAGATTTGAAAAATCCTTTTTCAATTGATTTCTTTCCTCTTAGATAATGAAGTTTTTGAAGGCCGTTTTCCAATCGCCTATTGCTACTTCTTTTGGTAAACCCTTACATAATCCACCTCAAACCTTGATGGGAAAGTAGTATTCGTCGGATCACCGCCATTCATACCTCCGATTGCCAGGTTCAAAAGCATATAATGCGGTTGCTTAAACGGATTAAAACCACTCCCATCCCTGTTCACAAGTGAATCAAGGGGAACTTTATTCAGAAGAACATTATCTAAGAATAATGCGATATATTCTTCCGTCCAATCCATTCGCCACGTATGAAACTGATCTGCCCATCTGCTGCCGTCTAAAGAAACTGTATTGCTATACCATTTCGGAGTGCCATTATTGTCCAGGAAGGCAATATTTGCCAGCAGTTTTTTGCGATAATACTCCATGATATCAATCTCCCCATTGGCTGGCCAGCGCTTATCAACACCTAAAGTCCACCACGCAGGCCAGATTCCATCCCGGATATCAATTTTCCCCCGCATTTCAAAACGGCCATATTGCCATGCATTCTTTCCTCTAGTTATCAGGCAGGAAGAAGTGTATTCAATTGTTTTTCGTTTCCTGCGCCAATCATTACTTCCTTCCCGGAAAAGAGGATTCGGCTTTTGCTCCCTTTTTGCTTCAATGATCAGAAAACCATTTTCACACCGCGCATTTTTGGGTTGATACCATTGTAATTCCTCATTACGAACAAAACCAATTTCATAATTCCATTTCGTAGAATCGGGCTTGCCTTTTTTATTAAACTCGTCTGACCAAACCAGTTCATAATTATTAGGAATATTTCTAGCCGGAAAGGTCTTTTGGTTACAGGAAAGTGCCATCATAATCAACACAGATGGAACAAAAAAACAGATCCCTTTTAAGGATCTGTTTTTTATAATAGTATGCAAAATTGAACTTTCCATATTTTTAGAAATTATTATGATCAGTAAAATTATTGATAATTTGGGTTTTTAGTCATATTCTTATTTTGGAGGTTTCCTGCTGATTTTCGAAGAAGAGAGTTTCATGCAGATTTACAAAGAAGAAGGTTTCTCGCAGATTTTCGCTGATAAAGTACGCAGATTTCCGCAGATGAAAGGCGCGCTGATCTGCGGAAAAGATTTGCGCCAATCTGCGAGAGAATAAGGGTATTGTCTAAAAGAGCAAATTTAAAGGAAGGATGATTTTTCTTGAAGAGATTCTTGCAGATTTTCGAAGAAAAAGGTTTCACGCAGATTTTCGCTGATGGAGTACACGCAGATTTTCGCAAATGAGGTAAATTATTTAAATAAAATCAGTTTACTCAAAGGTGAAAACCCGGAAATTTTTATACAATGCCGATCTCGTAAACATATGTCTTAAACCAATCCTTCCTTCTGTAATATCTTTTGCCCGAGAAATATTCCAGGTATATAATTTAACGATGCCTTCTCCTTTAATTTGAAAATACAATTTATCATTTCTTTTAATGATCGTTATTTTATATGTTTTACCTGGTTCAAAAAGTTTTGTATCAAAAAATGACGGAGCTATTTCGGTTGTAGAGTTAAAGACCGCACCTGGCTCTACAGGGTATTTTCTTAGTCTTATATAATCCGGACCTACGTTTAGCGTGTCCCCATAGGCAGCGTAACTTATATGAAGTGCCTTCATATAATTGAAATAAATATTCATATAGGGAATGACTCGAAGGTCAGTCCATTCGCGGATGTCTTTCACATACTTTCCATTACTAATTCCCGTAGCCTGGATATAAATAATATTGACCCATTTATTCCAGGCATCTGTCCTGGTATATTCGTAAGTGATTTTAATATCTCCTTTAAAAGATTTCTTTGTCCATAAAACAGAATGACAAGCATGATCTCCATCTACCGGCCCTGCACTAAATAACATTCCTTTTGAAGAATTTTCAATACTTCCACGCAGGCCATCCACAAACCATTTTTTTTGCCAATTTCCTGTACCATTGTCATCAAAACCAAGTTTCCAATTAAGTGATGCATTTTCTTTTACAAACCAATCCTCCTCCGATAAGGATTGCGCTCCTAAACTCATAGAAGTTATCATAATTACTAAATATAACACCGTTGATTTCATGAAGAATTTACATTTTGAAATGAATTCGATATCAATGATTTTATTTTACGGATACAATTTTTCCATTTCTCTTCCCGTCGTACTCATCCTGTGTTTTATGATTTGATTTTCCTCGCCGTATGCACTGCCCCAATGAGGTTCAGAAACACCTTTCTCCCAGGTGGATAATTTATCCAGCAGGATTTTAACCACATCCGGATTCTTTTCAGCCAGGTTATTTTTTTCGGAGATATCTTCATCAAGATTAAATAATAAAACGGGATCAGATTTGACTCTGATTAATTTCCATTTGCCTTCGCGCACTGCCGCAGCTACTCCCCTTCTCCAATAAAGAATTTCATGAGGAACGGCTTTATTCTCATTGGTAATAAATGGTAGCAGGTTCACACCATCCAGTTTTTTACTTCCGGATTGTTTGGCTCCGGCAGCAGCTAAGAAGGTGGGTAGAATATCCAAAGAGATTACGGGCTGATCAAAGGGTACATTTTCAGGAACTTTATTTTTCCAATTCACGATCATGGCTACACGAATCCCGCCTTCCCACTTGGAACCTTTCATTCCGCGAAGAGGGCCATTATCAGAAAAATTAGTGGTTGCACCACCGTTATCATTAAGGAAAATAATAACTGTATTAGAGTCAAGATTGTTTCTTTTTATTGCCTGGGTCAATCTTCCGATATTTTCATCTAAAGAGGCCATCATAGCTGCGGCGGCACGGCGACCTGTATCTTTAATTGCAGAAAATCTATCCAGTAAATCCTTTTTAGCATCCATAGGAGTATGCACAGCATTATAAGCCAGGTAGATAAAGAAGGGCTTATCTTCCTTTTTTTCCATAAATGAGATGGCCTTGTCTGTCCACATATCGGTTAGATAGGAGATTTTGTTTTCGGGAACAATATCCCTGTTATCGAAAAGGGATTCTTCCCGGCCAGGTTTCTTTTTATACGCAAAGAAACTGCGGTGACCACCTACGAAGCCATAAAATTCATCAAAACCACGATTCAAAGGGAAATATTTTTCATCATCGCCAAGGTGCCATTTTCCAATAGCTAAAGTTCTGTAACCGGCAGCTTTCATTTCATCCCCAATCGTATTTTCTGACGTATCCATGCCCATATCTTCCCGCGTGAATCCTTCGGCAGGTGCGCCAGACATATTATGCTCAAATCCAAAACGCTGTTGATACCGACCGGTCAATAAACCCGCACGTGAAGGCGCGCAAACTGAAGCAGATACATACGCATTTGTAAATCGTACACCTAGTTTTGCTAACGCATCAATATTGGGCGTAGGGATTTCTTTTCCGCCATAACAACCAAAATCGGCATAGCCGGCATCATCACTTAAAATAACAATGATGTTGGGCTTTGCTTCATTTGTACGAACTGATTTGTCGTTGTTCTGATTCTTTGTATCACTGCTTTGACAAGCATTTAACAAACATAAAAAGACGGTATAGAAGAGAACGTTTTTAAGAAAACACTTTCTTCCTGATTTTAATATCAATGCCTGATTCATTGCTTTTTTG
>JBBSSE010000279.1:0-4611 GCA_038242375.1 Chitinophagales bacterium | reverse complement strand
TTTCCATCCGGGGAAAAAAGTTGCTGCGCATTTCCAATAATAACGATGAAAAGGAAAAGGAAGAACGACAAAAAAAACTTTTTCATAATGATGCTTTGTTTAGGAATTTTCTTGAAATGAAATCAACATTAATAATATAAATCACAGGCAAATATAATTTTTAATTCAAGGGTGAATCAAATAAAAGAGCCTCGTTGTTTTAATCTCTGTTTTAATAAAACATCCTTCTTCAAATAATATCCTGGTCTAAAAAGAAATGTTGCTACCATTATTTTATGGTATTTATCCGTAAAATAGGCATTGAAGAAAGAGAGCGGTAAAAAATGTTTAGGTAAATAAAAAAAATGTTTAAATTGCATATCCGACAGAAATCAAATAACGATTCTAATCATTATTTCCTCCACTGTTAATACCCACTTACTGTTTTTTGAGGACCATCTATCCTACAAAAAATTCTCCACCAAATTTCTTACGAAAATTGCTTTAAATTTTTTTTAATCATTTTTAAAATTTAAACACATGAAATTTTCAACGAAACATTCCCCGACAAACAAAACCTGGTGGCTCGTCTGTTGCCTTTCCGTTTTCATTTTGCTGGCCGGCTGTAAAAAATGGAATGAACCGCCAACAGTGACTGTAACTACGGTTGCAAGTGGCCTCATTAATCCGATGGGTATAGATGCTGATAATTACGGCAATCTTTGGGTTTCTGAAGGAGAGACGATAAACAATGATGGTACAGTGATGATGATAAAACCAAACGGTAAAAAATACACCGCCATCATAAATCTTTCGGCGTTTATAAATAAACAATCCGGTGAACCCCAGGGAACTTCTCATTTACTATTGGAGGGTAATTATTTATGGGTGCTTTCCGGAGATTTTTTATACCGGGTAGACGTAAGTCAATTCAAACCTGGTTGGAGCAGTCCGATCGATGCCTCAAAACTTGCCAAAGAGGACATTGGCGCTTTCGTGTATGCGAAAGGATATTCTGATTCTCATGCGTACAATTTAACCAAAGGCCCTAATGGGGATCTTTATATTGCAGATGCAGGTGCGAATGCTATTATTCACCGGCATGGCTGGAATAAATATTCTATACTTGCAGATTTACAGGGATTTAAAAATCCAACTCCTGTTGGACCGCCTGAAATTCAAGCTGTGCCTACATCTGTTTGGTGGGATGGTCATAATTTTTTAGTGACAACTCTAACCGGATTTCCTTTTGTAAAAGGATTGGCTGTTATTTATAAAGTGTCCCTTTCAGGAGATGTTTCCATTTACCAAAAAGGATTCACAGAACTTGTTGATCTTGCACAAGGACAGCAGGGTCATCATATAGCGGTTCAATACAGCACATTTGGTGCAACCGGATTCGAACCTAATACCGGTGCTCTTTTGTGGGTAGATGGTAGTTCCGCCGTTCAAATGGTAGGTGGCCTGAATATGCCGGTTGGAATTAAACAATATAATAACCAAACATGGTTTGTAACCTGTATGGGTGATGGGACGGTTAAGAAAGTAACCTATAATTAGTTCCTGTCAAATAGTTGGTGTTTCGATTTACAAGAAGGTCATTTTTTTTAAAAAGATGACCTTCTTTTTTTTATTAAAAAAAATACTATATGTTTGATATATTAAATGAGTTATTTATTTGAAATTTTTTTTCAGGTACCTGAGAAAAATTAAATAGTGCTATGCAAACACGTAACGAACTGGAGCAAAGGCTAAAGAATACATTCGGTCTGGATAGTTTCTATAATAATCAATGGGAAACCATTTCCCGGATCCTAAAAGGTGAGCGGGTTTTATTAATTGAAAAAACAGGCTTTGGTAAGTCATTGTGTTTTCAATTCCCTGCCATCTTATTTAACGGTACCACGATCATTTTCTCCCCGCTTATAGCTTTAATGCGTGACCAGGTAAAAAAGTTAAATGCACTTAGTATTCCGGCAAAATGTATCAACAGTGAATTATCCCGTGAAGAAAATTCCCAAACGATAGATGATGCCATAAAAGGAAAAATAAAAATACTTTATATAGCACCGGAAAGACAAGATAACAATGAATGGATAGAAGCAACCAGGGAGATAAATATTTCAATGGTTGTTATTGACGAGGCTCATTGTATCTCTGTATGGGGCCATGATTTCAGGCCAGCTTTCAGGCGAATTATCAAACTTGTAAAGTTGCTTCCGGAAGGACTGCCTGTGTTGGCCACAACTGCAACTGCAACAAAAAGAGTGGAAAAAGACATCTCTTCCCAAATTGGAGGAAATATTTCGGTTTTACGGGGTAATTTATTGAGAGAAAATTTTAAATTATTCGTTGTAAAAGTTACTACAGAAGATGAGAAACTGATATGGCTCGGGCAATATTTAAACCGGCTGCCGGGCACTGGAATATTGTATGCCGGTACACGCGTTGATACAGAAATTTATTCCCGTTGGTTTGAGCATTTAAATCTATCCACAACCGGTTATAATGCAGGACTCGATGCGGATTCAAGAATAGCCATTGAAAACGGATTGATGAGTAATCAATGGAAGTGTATTATTTCCACAAATGCTCTTGGAATGGGAATCGATAAACCGGATATCCGGTTTATTATTCACACTCAGATACCACAAAGTCCCATTCATTATTACCAGGAAATTGGCAGGGCCGGTAGAGATGGTGAGCCATCTTACATCATTCTATTTTATAATCCCGAAGACAGAAAACTTCCGGAAGCTTTTATTGACGGTGGGAGGCCATCTATTCGCAAATATGAAAAAGTAATCGACGCAATTCGCAATGAATTGCTGGGGGAGCAGGAGCTCATGAGAAAAACAAATCTCAAACAAACACAAATAAGGGTTATAAAATCTGATCTTATTGAACAGGGGATTATAAGAGAATTGAAAATTGCCGGAAATAAGAAATTCGAATTCATTTTGAATGCGCCGACATTAAATACAAAAGCATTTGAAGAATTAAGAGATTCAAAAAAGGAGGATTTAGAGAAGATGATTCAATACGTTGAAACTTCCCAATCTAGAATGAAATATCTATGCGACTTTTTAGGAGATCCGTCCGATCATAGCTTTACCAATTGTGATAATACCGGTTTGAAAAAAATCTCGGTGAATGTAAATGATGAATGGACAGAAAAACTCGGAGATTTCAGAGAAAATTATTTTCCGGATCTGAATGTAGCATCAAAAGGGTCGAATATAGTAGATGGTGTAGCATCAAGTTATTATGGTTTTTCCAATGTAGGTACGGTTTTACATCGATGTAAATACGAAACCCAAGAGGACTTTCCTGATTTTTTACTTAAACTATGCCTTAGGGCTTTTCGTAAGAAATTCGGCCAGGAAGAATTTGATTTCATTGCATACGTTCCGCCAACGTCCTCCGGAGATTTAGTGAGAAACTTTGCAACAAAGCTTTCGGTTGTTTTAAATTTCCCAATTACACACGAACTGATTAAAATAAGAGACACAGAAGAGCAAAAGATATTTGCAAACAACTTTTTAAAAAAGGATAATGTAAGCGGCGCCTTTTCATTTGAAAACCCGGAGATATTGATTGGAAAAAGTATTTTACTGATAGATGATATTTATGATAGTGGTGCGACTATTAAAGAACTGGGAAAATTATTTACTAACTTCGGAGTTGTAAAAATAGCTCCGCTTGTAATAGCAAAAACCGTAGGAGGAGATTTAAAATAAAATGAAAGACGAAGCAATATACTGGATAGCATTAGCCCACTTACCAAGGTGGGGATATGGCAAAATCAATAAACTTATTGTGAAATTCTTCATCGATGAAAAGATGACTATCTCCGAATTTTTCCATCTTTCAGAGTCAGAATGGCGCAATAAATATCAATTGGAAACAAAAGATATTGAAGATTTAAATTTTGCGAAAGCCGAATTACCCAATAATGCTTTCCTTGCTGAAAAACTATTTAGCGAGGGCTATGAGTTGATTCCAATAACATCGCCGGAATATTCCAAAACCTTAAAACAAAATCTTAAATCTACCCATTCTCCCACACTGCTTTATGTAAAAGGAAACAAAAATATTCTCCAGGAAAATTCCATTGCTATTGTGGGTTCCAGGACAGCAAATCAGACCTCTTTAGAATTCACAGATAATATTGCAAAACTGGCAAGCAAAGATTATAAAGTAGTTGTGAGTGGTTTCGCGAAAGGCGTTGACAAACAAGCTTTGGATTCCGCAGTAAAACATAAAGGACAAAGTATTATTGTGCTTCCACAAGGAATTACCACTTTCAGTTCAGGATATAAAACGTACTATAAACAAATTGTACATGGCGATGTGTTGGTATTAAGCACTTTTCATCCAAATGCACCGTGGGCAGTGGGACTTGCTATGGCCCGAAATCCGATTATTTACGGGTTAGCTGATGAGATTTATGTTGCAGAATCAAATGACAAAGGCGGTACCTGGTCAGGAGTAATTGATGGATTAAAAAAGGAAAGAAAAATATATGTCCGGATGTCCGAACATGGCGAAAAGAATTCAAATAATCTTCTTATTCAAAAAGGTGCTATACCGGTTGATTTTAATGGAATACAGAAGGAGCAAATAATTTAT
>JBBSSE010000278.1:0-4628 GCA_038242375.1 Chitinophagales bacterium | reverse complement strand
TTTGCGGATATTCACCTCCCCTTTTTGATTTGAACTAAAAGTATGTGTCCGGAAGGAAGATTTAGAAGTTGGATAATCTACGAAAAAAACATTTACGTCGTCTGTCTGTCTATAAAAACGTTTCTTTCAACGTGCATAACAGTATCAGGATTTAAAGAGTTGCAACAGTTTCAATATTTATTAATTAAAGTGTCGATAGTCCAAAATCAGCTGAAAATTGTGATTAAAATCAGCACTAAATTTAAATCACACTCCGTAAAGATGGTATAGCATTTGAGAAAGATTCATTTCTCAATTACCGTGATTAAATTTAAATAAATCAACCATATTCTTTTTAATAATTAAACCAGGTTATCATAAACCAAGGC
This sequence comes from Chitinophagales bacterium, assembly GCA_038242375.1. GTDB lineage: Bacteria > Bacteroidota > Bacteroidia > Chitinophagales > Chitinophagaceae > Ginsengibacter. Next base: position 4,260 of record JBBSSE010000278.1, on the reverse strand, counting down.
AAAATAAAAAAGGGGAAATGGAAACAAAAAATAAATGAGCATAATTATTTAGAAGAAAACTAATTGTAAAATAAAATCTCATGAATGGATACAGAAATGAAATCAAAAATATTGAAAGGATCAGTCATAACAGGTTTTATCAATGCCCTTATCAACGGGGGTATTCAATATTTTTTCCTGAAAAGTAAAACACCCATCGCTATTTCAGTCGATTCTATTACCAATAATGAGCATACTGTTTTAGGTGCTACCGTTACATTAGCTATTACTTTGGCTATGATTCTTACGGTGGTAGGTTATTTCAACATTAAGGATAAAAAGAAATCGTTTTTCCCTACTGCTTTTTGGTTAACATTGAAACATGGATTTTTTACTTTCGGGGTGATCACTTCACTGGCTGTTCTGTGGCAACGGTATATGGGTACAGTAGAAGTGTCGCTGGTAACTGCTTTACTAGTTATTGGTGTCATAGCCGGCGTTGTAAATTATCTTACTATTAAAGGCTGTGTTATTTCAGAGAGCACACCTATCCTACTTTCAAAAACTGAATTTCTTAAATCTAAAAAAGTACTTTCATGAATCAAATGAATTCCAGGCCTAAAACCGGTTACAAGGCAATTAACCCGGCAATCCTCATGCTTGTATTAATTCTAACAACAACACAGATAATGGCACAAAACAAAAAAGAATTTCTATCCGCAAAGGAAAGTGACCCTAAAAATTTCGGATGGATGCAGGGCTTTCCACCGGCAAAGGATAAGGTACTTCATACCTGGGACGGATCTTTTTTTGAATTTCCCGCGATACGCTGGAGCGTCGTACATATGCGCGAAATGTTGCCTACCGTCAATGTTCCCCGTGGCCTGGAATCAACAAGCGCCTTACCTTACGAACTGGATCGAAAAATTGATGGATTAACGTTTACTCCGTGGGGTGCAAAAGAACCTATGACCTGGGAAGAATCTCTCTGGAAAAACTATACAGATGGCATGATCATTTTACATAAAGGAAAGGTAGTTTATGAACGCTATTTCGGCGCACTCACTGAACACGATGTGCATGCAGTAATGTCCCTCACAAAATCTTTTACAGGTACGCTTGCTTCCATTCTTGTGGCAGAAGGCAAGCTGGATGAAACAAAACTGGTTCCGTTTTACGTACCTGAATTGAAAAATTCAGCGTATGGAGATGCGACTGTTCGCCAGGTAATGGATATGACCACCGCTTTAAAGTACAGTGAAGATTATGCTAATCCAAAGGCAGATATCTGGGACTTTTCAGCCGCGGGAAATCCGCTTCCAAAACCAAAAGATTATAAAGGACCGGAAGGTTATTACCAGTATTTGGAAACAGTAAAAAAAGAAGGGACTCATGGTGTGGCATTTGGCTATAAAACCGTGAATGCCGACGCCCTTGGCTGGATAATCGCGAAGGCTACCGGTAAGCCGGTCAACCAATTATTATCTGAAAAGATCTGGAGTAAAATCGGGATGGAACAGGACGCTTACTACCAGGTAGATGGTTTAGGAACTCCCTTCGCAGGCGGTGGTTTTAATGCAGGCTTGCGTGACTTAGCACGCTTTGGAGAATTGATCCGCAACATGGGAAACTGGCGTGGAAAGCAAATCATTCCAATGGCGTCGGTTGCTGATATTGAAAAAGGAGGCAGCAAGGAAGCATTTGCTAAATCCGACCACCCGGATTTGAAAGGATGGTCGTACAGAAATATGTGGTGGATGACTGAAAATACAGATGGCGCTTTTGCAGCACGCGGCGTTCATGGCCAAACCATTTATATTGATCCTGCCGCTGAAATGGTAATCGTGCGTTTGGCTTCGCATCCCATAGCCGGAAATGCAGCCAACGATGGTACATCGTTACCCGCTTACCAGGCTGTTGCCGATTATTTGATGAAGAAAAATTAAAACCATTTTATGCAAACTCAGGAAAAAAATAAAGAGATCGTTTTGGCAGAACATCCAAAAGGTGTTCCCACAAAAAAGACCTTCCGGGTGAATGATATTGATATGCCCAAACTTGAACAGGGGCAGGTTTTACTCAAAAGTCTGTATGTATCTGTAGATCCGGGCATGCGTGGATTTATGGATAAAGGCGATGCAGATGCGGCAGGACAAAAATTTGCATTGAACAAGCCAATTACCAGCAGATCCGTCGCGCAAATAATTGAAAGCAAAAATAATGATTTCCCAAAAGGAACGATCGTTCACGGTCGTCTTGCCTGGCAAAAATACCAGGCTTTTGATACCGGTGATCTTGAAAAAGTAGATCCTGACCTGGCATCTATTTCCACATCGGTTAGCATTTTGGGCGTTACCGGATTAGCAGCATATTTTGGAATGATGAAAATCGGGATGCCTAAAAAGGGCGAAACCGTTGTCGTATCCGGTGCTGCTGGGTCAGTAGGAAGCACGGCGGTTCAGATAGCGAAAATAAAGGGCTGTAGGGTGATCGGTATTGCAGGGTCTGATAAAAAAATTGATTACCTCGAAAATGAATTGGGTATTGACAAGGGTGTGAACTATAAAAGCGGTGATGTGGAAAAAGCGATCAAAGACGCCTGTCCGGATGGTATCGATGTGTACTTTGATAATGTGGGTGGCGATATTTTTGATGCGGCATTTAAGCACATTAATAAAAAAGCACGCATTGTTATTTGTGGCCAAATAGCCGAATACAATCAATCTGACCCTCCCACTGGTCCTCGTCCACAACACCACCTCATTAAAAAAAGTGCCCGTATGGAAGGCTTTGTTGTATTTGATTTCAAGGATGAATTTGAGGAAGCTAAAAAGCAACTTGCCGCCTGGCTGAAAAACGGAGAATTAATTTATAAAGAAACCCTGATAGAAGGTTTTGAAAAGATTCCTGATGCTTTTATCGGATTATTTTCTGGCGAAAACATCGGGAAACAAATGGTCAAAACGGGGGAAATGCAAAGTTAGGAGTTAGGTGTTAGGTGTTAGGAATTCAGAGTTTGGAAGAATTCGTGTAATTCGTGCCTAAAATTCGTGTTTGAATTTGGATTTATTAGAAGTTTGGAGTTTATTAAAAACATACAAAAATCATATAAAAAAACATATGGATTATTCAAAATTATTCGATTTAAAAGGTAAAGTCGCTATCGTAACTGGTGGGGCAAATGGTATTGGAAAAGCAACAGCTGTTCTGCTGGCAAAAGCAGGTGCTGACATTTCCATTGGAGATTTCAACCTGGAAGATGCCAAAAAAACCGCTATGGAAATTCAGGAACTGGGTGTAAAAGCAATCGCTGTTTCCTGCAATGTTTTGAAAGATGAAGACCTCGTAAACCTGGTGGATACGACCGTGAAAGAATTGGGTGGCATTCACATCCTGATCAATAATGCCGGTGGCGGTGGCGGCGGACGTGAAAATCCTTTTAAGATCACGGTGGATGATTTTAAACGCGATTTCGAATTGAATGTATTCAGCGCCTGGCGTTTATGTCAATTATGCGTACCTCATATGAAGAAAGATGGTTACGGTTCCATCGTATTTACTACTTCCATGTCGAGTATCAACAAGAGTCCGAATATGAGTGGCTATGCAGCTTCAAAAGCAGCATTAAACCATATGGCGGCGAACCTTGCACATGATTTCGGTCCGGAAGTAAGATTAAATTGTGTAGGCCCCGGAGCAACAAGAACTGCTGCCCTCGAAACTGTTCTAACACCGGAAATAGAAGCAAAAATGCTGGCAAATACTCCTATTAAACGGTTAGGCACTGCCGATGATATCGCCGGCGCAATGCTTTATTTTGCTTCTCCTGTTTCAGAATGGGTCAGCGGTCAGACGATCTTTGTGAATGGTGGTGGGGTGCAGACGCTGGATTAGTTTGCAGTTTGGAGTTCGAAGTTCAAAGTTCAAAGTTCGCAGTATAAAGTTCAAAGTTCGCAGTTCAGAGTTCGGAGTTCGGAGTCACGAAGTTTTTGGGTAAATAAGAAGATTTAGACGAGAAGAATTTTAAACACGAATTTCAGGCACTGATTTCACGAATTGTGAAGAAGGGATTATGTTTTAGTTTGTAGTTGGTAGTTGGGCGCCACGAAGTATTTAGCTAACACGAAGATTTGGACACGAAGAATTTTAAACACGAATTTTAGGCACTGATTTCACGAATTGTGAAGAAGGGATTATGTTTTAGTTTGTAGTTGGTAGTTGGGCGCCACGAAGTATTTAGCTAACACGAAGATTTGGACACGAAGAATTTTAAACACGAAT
>JBBSSE010000277.1:0-4640 GCA_038242375.1 Chitinophagales bacterium | reverse complement strand
GGTAGGTGGTAGGTGGTAGGTGGTAGGTGGTAGGTTTCAGGTATCAGGTGTCAGGTCAAACTTATACCTTGCAATTTTTAAAAAGAGGCCTCATCCCCAACCCCTTCTCCCGCGGGAGAAGGGGTTGGGGATGAGGCTTTCCAGCTCCTGCCCACTGATCAAAATCATACGCCCTCCTAACAATAATCACCAAAAAGTTTGTTTTTAATTCGTAACGTTGCACTTCAGTGAAAAAATATTTCGCCATATCGCTATTTTGCATCTATTTATTTTCTACCACGGAGATGTATCAACTGCTCAAAATGCCCTTGTTGATAGAGCATTATTTTGATCATCAGGAGGAAAATAAGGACCTGACGCTTTTCCAATTCCTGAACATGCATTATAAAAATCCGCATCCCAAAGATGCAAATGATGCAAAGGACAAGCGATTACCATTTAAATCACATTCTGATTGTGGTTCTGCTATTTCAGGAAATTATATCTTAACAGAAATTTTCACCCTTGACAGGCCCGAAATCGAAACCCAAACGAAGAGAGCTGTTTATAAAAAAGAGTTTTTAATCAATACACTATTGTCAAAAATATGGCAGCCGCCAAGGCTTTTCCAAGATCTATCCGGAATTCTTCCTGCTTAAAAGGGATTATCCCAATAAATACTTGTGTAAAAATATCTTTCAATATAGTGGGAGTATTTTATAAGTCATTAATGAACTCATTAGGTAAACATCAATTATCAAAAGTATTTTGTGAACGTTTCAATCTTTCTTTTATATTAAGGTTGATCGGGATGAAACTGTGAATACATTGAGCTTATTTTTTTACAACAGTATTTCAAATTCCCCGGATTAGAGTTTTCTGATAAGCAGTGATTTATTAAATGATTATTCCATTGAGAAAGAATAAAAAGATTGAAATATGCTGAATAAAATCATTGGTTTTTCCATAAAAAATAAACTCATTGTAGGTATTTTTGTTTTGGGATTGATCATCATCGGGGTTTACCAATTTACAAAATTGCCTATAGATGCTGTGCCGGATATCACGGATAACCAGGTGCAGATTATCACCGTTGCGCCATCATTTGGTGCAACAGATATTGAAAGGTTGATAACCTTTCCCATAGAACAAGCCAACAGCAATATTCCCGGCTTGAAGGAAATGCGGAGTTTTTCCCGTTTCGGATTGTCCCTTGTGACCATTGTTTTTGATGAGAAAACAGATGTGTATTGGGCAAGACAGCAAGTGTCCGAACGACTGCAATTAGTAAAATCGCAAATTCCGGCCGGCATTGGCGAACCCGAACTTGGCCCGGTTACGACAGGCCTTGGTGAAATATACCAATATGTGGTTCGTCCTAAAAAAGGCTATGAACATAAATACGATGCTACGGAATTGCGTACGATCCAGGACTGGATCATCCGACGGCAATTATTAGGCGTAAAAGGTGTGGCGGAAGTGAGCAGTTTTGGAGGAAAATTAAAACAGTTTTCTGTAGAAATTCAGCCCAATAAATTGCAGGCCTACAACCTGACTATCCAGGATATATTTGAAGCGCTTGAAGCGAATAATCAAAATACCGGGGGAGCCTATATTGAAAAAGGTCCTACAGTACTGTATATACGTTCTGAAGGATTGATCACAAGCCTGGAGGATATCCAAAACATTACTATAAAAAAGGAAGGAAATACAATGCCCGTCTTCATCAGAGATGTGGCGGACATTAAAATTGGACATGCCATCCGGTATGGTGCCATGACCTATAATGATGAAGGTGAAGCGGCAGGCGCGATTGTGATGATGCTGAAAGGAGCCAATAGTAATGTGGTTATTAAAGATGTAAAAGAAAGAATCGATCAAATCCGGAAAACGCTTCCGGAGGGCGTTGTTATTGAACCATTTATAGACCGGACAAAAATGGTGAATAATGCGATCTCTACAGTCGAAACAAATCTGTTGGAAGGTGCCTTGATTGTACTCTTTGTCCTGATCCTGTTTCTTGGAAATGCACGGGCCGGATTGTTAGTGGCTTCGGTTATTCCCCTATCTATGTTGTTTGCAGTTTCAATGATGAATCTCTTTGGCGTGAGTGGAAATTTAATGAGCCTGGGAGCCCTTGACTTTGGGTTAATTGTAGATGGTGCTGTCATCATTGTGGAAGCAGTTTTGCACCAGCTTGCACGAAGTAAACGGTTTGAGGAAGTACATAGGTTAAGCCAGCAACAAATGAATAAGGAGGTGCAGAAAAGTGCCGGTAAAATGATGAATAGCGCTGTATTTGGACAGATCATTATTTTGGTGGTTTACATGCCCATCCTGACTTTACAGGGGATTGAAGGGAAAATGTTTAAGCCAATGGCGCAGACGGTAGCTTTCGCCTTATTAGGTGCTTTCATTTTGTCATTGACCTATATCCCAATGATGAGCTCTCTTGTTTTAAGTAAAACCATCAGGCCTAAAGGAACTTTTTCCGACAGAATGATCAGTAAATTGAGCAGAGGTTTCCAAAGAACACTTTCAAAGGTTTTAAATTTCCCAAAAATAGTCGTTGGTACCGCTTTGACCTTGTTCGCACTGGCATTATGGGTTCTATCTACAATGGGAGGTGAATTTATTCCATCTCTCGAGGAAGGGGATTTTGCGGTAGAAACGAGGGTTCTTCCCGGAAGTAATTTAAATACATCCATCGAATACTTAACTAAAGGAGCGCATGTTTTAAAAACACAATTTCCGGAAGTGGAAAAAGTTGTGGGTAAAATAGGAAGTGGAGAGGTGCCTACAGATCCGATGGCCATGAATGAGGCGGACATGATGGTGATCCTGAAACCTAAAAAACAATGGACTTCTGCAAAAACATTTGATGAACTGGCGGATAAAATGAGCAAAGCACTTCAGGTTGTACCAGGTATTACAGTCAGTTTTCAATACCCGGTGCAAATGCGTTTTAATGAATTAATGACCGGTGCAAAACAGGATGTTGTTGTGAAAATATTTGGTGAAGACCTGGATACACTGGCTTATTATGCTCAAAGTATGAGTAACATTATTCAAACTGTAAAAGGAGCAAAGGAGATTTATGTAGAACCCGTAACAGGATTGCCACAGATAGTGATTGAGTATAACCGCCAGGCTATAGCTCAATACAATTCAAATATTGCAGACATCAACAGGGTCATTAATGCGGCTTTCGCAGGACAAATTGCCGGTTCAGTTTATGAAGGTGAAAGGCATTTTGATATAGTTGTAAGATTGGCGGGCCAGGACCGTGGAAATGTAAAAGATGTTCAAAACTTATTAATCCCTCTTAATAATGGTCAGCAAATTCCTTTATCGCAATTGGCCACTGTTTCTATAAAAGACGGCCCGAATCAAATACAGCGGGAAGATGCAAAACGTAGAATTATCGTAGGATTTAACGTAGGTGACAGAGATGTTCAAAGCATTGTGCATGAACTACAGGATAAGGTGGCACAGCAGGTTAATTTTCCGGTGGGATATTACCCCACTTATGGCGGTGCATTTGAAAACTTAAATGAGGCGTTGGACAGGTTGATGATTGCGGTGCCGCTTTCATTGTTGCTCATCTTTATTTTACTCTATTTTGCTTTTCATTCCGTCAGGCAGGGATTACTCATATATTCCGCTATTCCACTATCGGCTATTGGAGGTATTTTCTTTTTAGCATTTCGTGGAATGCCTTTCAGTATCAGTGCCGGCGTGGGTTTTATCGCCTTGTTTGGAATAGCCGTTCTGAATGGAATTGTATTAATTGCAGAATTTAATCGTTTAAAAAAAGAAGGTATGACCAGTTTAAAAGAAATTGTACTCACCGGTTCTAAAACAAGGTTACGCCCGGTATTGATGACAGCCTCTGTGGCTTCACTGGGTTTTTTACCCATGGCTTTAAGCCAGGGCGCTGGTGCGGAAGTTCAACGTCCATTGGCCACAGTGGTCATTGGCGGATTAATCATTGCAACATTTTTAACCCTGTATGTATTACCCGTTTTATACGTCATGTTTGAGAAAAAATCGTTTCTGAAATCGATGAATAAAACCGGAACGACATTGCTTTTATTCCTGGTAATTGGTTTGTCTGTTCCGGCTATCAGTCATGCACAAACGATGATCACTTTGGAAGAAGCAAAAGATTCAGCTATTAAAAATAGTCTCCTGATTCGTGATCAGAGATTAAACGAACTGCATCTTCAGAATCTCATCAAAACATCTGCGGAAATACCGCACACCAATGTTACCGGTTCGTATGGGCAAATAGCCAGTATTTATAATGATAACGAAATCGGAATCAGCCAGTCCATCAGTTTTCCAACAATCTATAAAAAGCAAAAACTGCTTTTAACGGAAGAGTATAAGTCAGGTAGTATGGCGGTGGAAATGAAAATGCTTGAGCTTAAAAAACAGGTATCGGAGGTGTTCAATACTTTGCTTTATTTAAATGAGCAAAAAAAGTTACTGCTGCTTGCAGATAGTATCTACAGTGAATTTCTGAAGAAAGCGACTTTGCGTTTTGAGAGTGGTGAGAGTAATATTTTAGAACATACAACTGCTCAAAATCAACAAGGACAAATAGCGATACAATTGGATCAATTGCACCAGGATATTGAAATCAATCACTATAGGTT
>JBBSSE010000276.1:0-4640 GCA_038242375.1 Chitinophagales bacterium | reverse complement strand
GAGTACGCGCATGTTGCTGGCTTATGGATTTTTAAAGAAAATATTTGAGGTTTTTGAAAAGTATCAAACATCTATTGATATGGTTACCACATCAGAAGTAGCGGTTTCTCTCACTATAGATAATGATACCTATCTCAGGGAGATTATTAAGGAATTAGAAATGTATGGCAGAATTATGGTAGATACAGATCAAACTATTGTATCCATTGTAGGCAATAAGATTGCCAGTTCACCTAAGGTACTATCCACTATATTTAAGAGTATTGACTCAATTCCTGTGCGTATGGTAAGCTTTGGAGGAAGCCAGCACAATATAAGTATTCTTGTGGCTCATGAACACAAAATTGACACGCTGCGTTTACTAAATAAGGGGTTATTTGAATAGCGTTTTAAACTGGATTAAGAGGATGTTTTTGAGGAGAAATGTATTAATTTCGGAATGTTGTTGATTGAATCAACTGATCTTATCGTAATCTTTGGGCAGGTAATCAAATTCCTTTTTAAATGCAAGGGAAAAATTACTTAAATTCTGATAGCCTATCATATCTCCAACTTCCGATACGGAATATTCACCGGAGTTTAATAATTCTTTTGCCTTGTGCATTCTGTTTTTTTGGTAATATTCATACATTCCTACACCAAATGCTTTTTTAAATATTTTTTTTAATTTGGTCGGACTCATAAATGCCATACGAGCTAATTTCACAATACTTGGAAATTCATGGTCATAATTCTCCAAAAGGTAAGATTCGATTCGTAAAATATTTTGTGCATCTTTATCTGAATTAGGGAATGTATCTCCGGTAAATCCATAACTGAGGATGTTTTCTAAAAAACTTTCTAATAATCTAAGAATACGATTGTTTATATACAATTCAGGCAAATTGGACGGGATGTCCTCCGCAAATATTTCATTTAGTAATTTTTGAGATTTTGGATTCAAAAAGGATTGGAAGATATCCTTTTCCTTAAAAACGCTGTAGTTTGCCGTGGTGGGTTGAGCTATTTTTTCTCTTAACCAATCTTCTGTAATTTGAATAGTCAAACCCTGAACATTCGTTCCTTCACTCACGAAAAGATCCTGACTTGAAAGGCTATTTGTCATTATCAGGGAACTATATTTTTCGTCAGTGGAATCCACGATCAGTTGATCATTGATTTCTAATTTTAAATGCTTGCAGCCGGAATACTGATAAAAATATATGATCAGAAAGAATTTTTCAGCCGGTTCTCTTTCGAAGAAGAAGTCAGTGTTTAGTCTGTAATTAACCATCCGGTAGGTAAGTCCCTTTTCTAAATCAATAACCTTGGCAAATCCACTGGCGAAATTTTCAGGAAGATTTATAACTTCCTCTGCAGAATCAGTTTCTGTATTTAAATGAGCTGAAAAATCTAGCAACCAATTTTGAAGTTCTGGATGTACGGATACAAAATTTGTTGTCGTAGTTTTCTTATTTATCTTGGGGGCACTCATTAAATCGTTGTTTAAATAGATACTGATTTACCTTCAATAAAAAAGGCATAAGCGGCAAAACTGTTGCAAGTTAATTATTTTACACTCCCAAATTTATAATTGTTTTAAACTTTCATTTAAATTCGCAAATTGATAATTATTGGCTTTTATAAAAAAACAGGTATCATGGGAAACGAAGGCTGACGCTGGCATTTACGGAATTTTTTATCTTTATTTTCTCTTGTACCGTACCGCGGTTTTTGTGCTGAATTTGGAATCTGTGCTCTTTTGAAAAATAAAAAGTGGCCGGTGTTTCCGGCCACTTTTTATTTAAATATAATTAGTCGTGTTTTTATTATATAATCAGCATCGCATCACCATAACTAAAGAAACGGTATTTATCTTTAATCGCTTTTTTATAGGCTTCCATCATTAAATCATATCCTGCAAAAGAACAAGCCATAATTAATAAGCTTGTTTTAGGAAGGTGGAAATTGGTAATTAATGAATCAGCTATATTAAATGTATAAGGAGGATGTATAAAATGATTTGTCCATCCTTCTGAAGGTTTAAGCAATTTTTGAGCTGTAAAGGATGTTTCCATAGCCCGCATAGTGGTTGTACCAACAGAACAGATTCTATGTCCTGTTTCTTTTGCCAGGTTTACAATTCTACAGGCTTCTTCTTCAATTTTGTAATATTCCGCATCCATTTTATGTTTGCTCAGATCTTCTACTTCAATTGGTCTGAAAGTACCAAGTCCTGTATGCAAGGTTACCTCTGCAAAACGAATTCCCTGGATTTCCAATCGTTTTATAAGCTCCGGGCTAAAGTGCATACCTGCAGTTGGGGCAGCTACTGCACCTTCGTGCTTTGCATACACAGTTTGGTACCTTTCCTTATCATCTTCATCCGGCTTGCGCTTAATGTATTTTGGTAAAGGAGTTTCTCCCATGAGGTTCAGGATTTTTCTGAATTCTTCCTCCGGACCGTCCCACAAAAAACGGATCGTGCGGCCGCGACTGGTTGTATTGTCAATTACCTCAGCGACTAATTCTTCATTTTCTCCAAAAAATAATTTGTTACCAACCCTGATCTTCCGGGCAGGATCTACAATTACATCCCAAAGACGGTTCTGCTTATGAAGTTCTCTTAAAAGAAATACTTCAATTTTAGCTCCTGTTTTTTCTTTGCTTCCGTACATACGGGCTGGAAAAACTTTGGTGTTGTTTACAACAAATACATCTTTGTCGTCGAAATAATCGAGAACATCCCTGAAGTGTTTGTTTTCAATTTTACCGGTGGCTCTTTCAATAACCATCAGTCTGGAGTCTTCACGTCTTTTTGTCGGGTTCTGGGCAATAAGATTGAGTGGAAGGTCAAATTTAAATTGACTTAATTTCATGTGCAATTATGGGTTTAAAAGTTAATTGTCACATGCCATTTACTGTTTTCACAGAGATATGTACCCTTTGGGGGGCCACTTATCATGTTACGGCATGATTTTTTTTAAGGGTGCGAAGGTAATATTTTATTTGCTAAAGTAAATAAAAAGTTTTATAGAGTATGTTGCGCAGAAAAAAAATTATGGAGATGATTTAAATAACATATACAATAGATATTGTATATACTTTTTAATTCAACCTAAAGGCAAAAGAATTTGGATAAAATTCCTCTTTTAGATTAAACCTCACAAAAATATTCATGAAGCGAAAGATCATCGTCCAAGGTACAGACGCAAATATTTTTATGAATGATTGCAAGGTTTCTTCTCCTGTTGGAATTTGATAAAAATTAAGCCAGGAAACTTTATACGTGCAGTCTCTCTATTTTTGGGATAGAAGCGATCAGTTGCTGCGTGTATTCCTTTTTTGGATGATAGAATATTTCATCCGCCGTGCCTTCTTCTTCAATTCTGCCTTTATTCATTACCAGAATCCTGTCACTAATGTAATGCACTACTCCGAGGTCATGCGAAATAAAGATTGAGGTAAATCCAAGTTCTTGTTTTAAATCATTTAAAAGGTTTAAAACCTGCGCCTGTACACTCACATCCAGCGCTGAAACACTCTCATCGCAAATAATGAAATCAGGGTTCAAACTCAATGCCCTGGCTATACAGATGCGTTGTCTCTGGCCACCGCTAAACTCATGCGGATACCTGTTAAAAAATTCAGGCTTTAAATCTACTTTCTCCAATAGATCCACGATCTTTTCTTTTCGTTGTTTCCCGGTGGGAAGGATCTGATGCACTTTCATCGGTTCGTTTATTGCCTGTCCGATAGTAATACGCGGATTTAATGATCCATACGGATCCTGGAAAATGATTTGTATTTCCTTCCTCATTTTTCTTAATTCCTCATCAGGTATGTGGGCAATATTTTTATTGTTGAAATAAATATTTCCTGAAGTGGGTTGTATCAGCCGGATGATTGATCTGCCTAATGTTGTTTTGCCACAACCGCTTTCGCCTACGAGACCCACCGTTTCTCCTTTTTGTACAGTAAAACTTACATCATTGACCGCTTTGAATTCTACAAGGGTTTTTCCAAAAAAGTTCTTTTTTACAGGGAAAAACACTTTCAAATTTTCAACTCTGAGAAGAGGGGAGGAATTGTTGTCTATTTTTGAGACTGGTAATTGTTGGCTATCTTTTTTGATTAAGGTTTCCTGAACGGACATACTACCTGATGAAATCTTTCCGGATAAAAAATCATCGATCACCGGTAATCTTTTCCCTTTGGAATCCGGTGCAGGGCGGCAACTTAAAAGTGCTTTCGTATAAGGATGCTGAGGTCGTAAGAAAATGTCTTTAATATTGCCGGTTTCAACCACATCGCCACGATACATAACGATCACTTTGTCGGCAATCTCTGCTACAAGCCCAAGATCGTGCGTAATATATATGACACTCATGTTATGACTCAACTGGAGATCCTTAATTAATTTCAGAATTGTTTTTTGAACGGTTACATCCAGCGCAGTGGTTGGTTCGTCTGCTATGAGTAATGAAGGTTCACAACTCATGGCCATAGCAATCATAACCCGTTGTTTTTGTCCTCCACTTATTTGATGCGGATACCGCTTAAGCATACCTGCAGGATCGGGAAGCTGGACCTGTTCAAAAAGTTTGATACATTTCTCTTCTGCGTCTTTATAACTTATATCCTGGTGTATCCTGATCGCT
>JBBSSE010000275.1:0-4643 GCA_038242375.1 Chitinophagales bacterium | reverse complement strand
CTTTTCACCGGTTTGCTTGCCGGAAGTTATCCTGCATTTTTTCTATCATCCTTCAAGCCGGTTACCGTTTTGAAAGGATCCTTCAAAGGCGCACAAAATTTATTTAACCCAAGAAAAATCTTAGTTGTTTTACAATTTTCAGTGGCCATTGTGTTGGTGATATCTACATTGGTCATTTACAGGCAGATTCAATTTGTGCAAAGTCGTGATAAAGGATATAATGTAAACAACCTGGTGGAAATACCTGTTGAGGGGAACATAGAAAAGAATTACGACCTGATAAAAACAGAGCTTATCAATAGTGGTGCCATTACAGCAATGAGTAAAACCGGTATCAGCGTTACATTAGATGGTAGTACCGCGGGTGGTTTCAAGTGGGATGGCATGGACAAGGATTTGGAAAATTTAAACTTTTCCATTTATAGATCAGGAGGAGATTTGATCAAAACAATGGGCATGAAATTAGAAAGTGGCCGGGATATTGATTTTACAAATTATCCCGGTGACAGTTCATCTGTGATGATAAATGAAACGGCAGTAAGAAGTATGGGAATGAAAGATCCTGTCGGCAAAATTATCAGACGGGGAGACAATCCCCTGACCATAGTCGGTGTGTTTAAAGATTTCATTATTGGGTCGCCTTATAAAGAAGTGAACCCGATGCTGGTTCTTGGTTATCAAAAATTCAATTTCAATACCGTCTTACGTCTGAATGAACATAACAGCATTGCAAAAATTCTGAACACAGCGCAAAATATATTTAAAAAATACAATCCGGCCTATCCGTTTACTTACAAATTTGTGGACCAGGAATATGCTCAAAAATTTAAAGATGAGAAACAAACGGGATCGCTGGCGGCTTTATTTGCGGGACTCACCATTTTTATATCCTGTCTTGGGTTATTCGGGCTGGCCGCTTTTATGGCTGAAAACCGATCTAAAGAAATCGGAATCCGGAAAGTGCTTGGCGCCAATGTAACCGGAATAGTAAAAATGCTTTCAAGGGAATTTGTAATATTGGTATTCATTTCCATTGTTATTGCAGTGCCTGTAGGATGGTGGGCTATGAATAAATGGTTAGCTGATTTTAGTTACCGTATTAATATTGGATGGTCGGTATTTGCAATCACCGGAGTTATGGCAATTGTGATAGCGCTGTTAGCGGTGAGTTTTCATGCTGTAAAAGCCGCAGTCGCGAATCCGGTGAAAAGTTTGAGGAGTGAGTGAAAAAGCTATTAGCAAAACCTACAACCTAATACCCAAAACCTAATACCTATTCCATGTTCAAAAATTATTTCAAAACCGCCTGGCGAAGTTTTATAAAGAATAAGTTTTATTCTATCATTAATATCAGTGGTCTTACCGTAGGGCTAGCCGTAGGTATTTTAATTTTATTATGGGTGCAGGATGAATGTAGCTTTGATCGTTTTCATCATAAAGGCAAAAACATTTACCGGCTTGAAAACATGGTGGGCACAGGTCCGAGCAGACAAATATGGACGAATACTGCTGCGCCGATCGGTGTACTTGCTAAAAATGAAATCCCCGGAGTGAAAGAGGTGGTTCGCCTGAGTAATAATGGATATTATGCATTGTATAAATACAAGGATAAAGTTTTTAATGAACAGAAGAATGCGTTTGCTGATCCCTCATTGTTTTCAATGTTTGATTTCAAAATAATTAAAGGTGATGCTGCCAAACCTTTTCCTGATAACAATTCTGTGGTGCTCACGGAAAGTACCGCCAGGAAATACTTTGGTGATGAAAACCCAATAGGCAAAGTCATATCTGCTGATGATAAAATAAATTTTAAAGTAAGCGGCATCATAAAAGATATTCCTGAAAATTCAAGCATCCGGTATGATATGTTTTTTCCAATGACACTGCTGGAGAAAAATATGTATGCGGGTAACGCCAACGGACAAAGCCTCAATAATGATTTTATACAATTTAGCTATCAGACTTACCTGCTATTGCAGCCAGGTATTTCATTGAGTGCGCTTGCTGATCAACTGAGGCAAATACATTTAAGACATAAGGCTGATGATGTGGATATTGCCTATCTATTACAGCCTTTACAGAAAATGCATTTATACCAGGCAGACGGCAGCGATGGTGGCATTAATACTGTAAGAATGTTTATTATTATCGCCCTTCTCATCTTACTCATCGCATGTATCAATTACGTAAATCTATCTACTGCGCGATCAATGCTTCGCGCAAAGGAAGTAAGCGTGCGCAAAATTATTGGCGCTGCAAGATTTCAGTTGTTTTTACAGTTCATTGTTGAAACCGCTTTGTTGTTTTTTATTGCCACCATATTTGCTTTGGTTTCGGTCTATTTTTTAATGCCGGTATTTAACCAGGTTTCAGAAAAACAACTTGTTTTAAATTTTGCTGATTATCATATCTGGGAAGTTATTTTACTCACCATAACAGGCACTTTAATTATTTCAAGTGTGTATCCTGCATTATTGCTTTCTTCTTTTGATCCGCTGAAAGCATTAAAAGGAAAAATCTCTGCACGAATCAGCGATGCGCTGTTCAGGAAAATATTGGTAGTAAGCCAGTTTGTATTTTCTGTGGTATTGATCGCGGGAACTATAGTGATTAGTAACCAATTATCTTTTATCCGTTCCCAAAAATTAGGCTATGATAAAAGCCATGTTTTTTCACTCAACATGATAGACATGAGCAAGCATTTCGAGGCTGTAAAAGCCGATCTGATGAATCAGCCGGGTATTTCAGATGTCACCTGGGCAGATGGTAATATTATTAATATGGGCAATCAGACGGGTAATAATTCGTGGGATGGAAAAGAAAGCGGGGAAACGATGATGTTAAGCCCAATGGCAGTGGGGAAAGATTTTATTCCCTTTTTTAAAATGCAGATGAATGCAGGAAATAATTTTACGGGTTCGGTGGCTGATTCCACTCATTTTATTTTAAATGAAACCGCAGTAAAAGCTGCACGCTTAAAAGATCCTGTTGGCAAGAGATTTAAACTCTGGAACACGGAAGGAACCATCATCGGCGTGGTAAAAGATTTTTATTTCGCTTCAATGAAACAAAAAATACAGCCTGCTATATTTTATTACCAGCCCGGCAGATATGGACAACTCTATATAAAAACTACGGGCAAGGATGCGCCAAAAGCAATTGCAGCAGTTCAAAAAGAATGGAAGCAATATAATGCTGGCTTTCCTTTTTCATATTCGTTTCTTGATGAAAATTTTAATAAGCTTTATCAATCAGAAGAGCGCACCGGCACGCTTTTCAACGTATTCGCAGGCATTGCTATTTTCATTTCCTGCTTAGGGTTATTTGGCCTGGCTACCTATACCGCGGAGGTAAAAAGAAAAGAAATAGGAATAAGAAAAGTATTGGGTGCCAACGTAAGTGGCATTGTACAATTAATTAGCAAGGACTTTCTAAAGCTGGTGATTATTTCCATCATCATAGCCACACCGATTGCCTGGTGGGTAATGAGCAAATGGCTGGAAAGTTTTGCCTACCGCGTAAATATTTCATGGTGGGTATTTACCCTGGCCGGTGCATTCGCTTTATTGATCGCATTGATAACAGTGAGTTTTCAGGCAATAAAAGCGGCGGTCGCGAATCCGGTGAAGTCACTACGAACGGAATAGGGGAGCTATTATCTATTAGCATAACCTTCAACCTACGTACCCACAACCTAAAACCTATAACATGCTCAAAAATTATTTTAAAACCGCCTGGCGGAATCTGACAAACAACAAGTTTTATAGCATCATCAATATCTGTGGTCTGGCATTTGGCCTTGCCACCGGTATTATGCTATTGCTTTGGGTGCAGAATGAAAAAAGCTATGATAAGTTCAATGAAGATTACCAGGATATTTATCAATTAAGTTCACAGTTTAATTCCAATGGCAAAACAGTAACCTGGTTGGGAGTTCCCGGTCCTTTATCGGTATATGCAAAATCAATTCCACAGGTAAAATCTTTGGTAAGGATCATGGGGGAATGGGACCAGGTTCTATCAAACGCGGACCGCAGCAAATTAATGGATGGGAATGCTCTCGCCTTTGTGGACAGCAGCTTCTTTTCTATTTTCAGTTATGAGTTGTTAAAAGGAAATATCAGCAATGCTTTACCGAATGATCATTCTGTTATTCTCACTCAAAAAATGGCTGAAAAGCTTTTTGGGAAAGAGGAAGCTATGGGAAAAATAGTTATGTATGAAAAAGAAAGCTTTGAGGTAACGGGCATTTTAAAGGACTTCCCACAAAATTCAACCCTGCAATATGACGCGATTTTTCCGATGAGTTATTATGCCAAACAATTTACATCATGGGGCGGAAATGGCGATTGGAAAACGATTGATTCAGATTTGGGAAATTATGCTTTTAACACGTATGTAAAATTGCAATCCGCCGTTGATCCTGTACAAACCGGCACAGCCTTTTCTTCTGCCTACAAAAATGCACGTAATGGTGATAGTGAGACGCAGTTCAAATTACAAAACCTTGCCAGCATACATCTGGTATCTGCCGACGGGAATAATTCGGCCTTAAGAATGGTGCAGATATTTATGCTGGTAGCCATTTTATTGCTGCTCATCGCAGGCATTAATTATGTCAATCTTTCTACCGCACGCTCTTT
>JBBSSE010000274.1:0-4651 GCA_038242375.1 Chitinophagales bacterium | reverse complement strand
ACTTTTAATTCTCGTCTGATCCAGAATTCAGCTTCAGCGTAGATAGAAAAGTTTTGAATCGTTTTGATGCTGCGCTCATACATAGCTTCATCTCCACGGAATAATTCATTGATAAAAAGAAAACGATCATTTACACCAATTGCTTTTTTCAAATCTTTTATGGGTGAGGTGGTCAAAGCCTGGGATAATTCTATTTTTACCTCTTTCAGTTTATCATTGAGTGATTGCGGATAATCAAACCTTGAAATATCTGTATCAATCCTCTCTTCCTTTGAAACAGGATTTTGATGTGCCAAAGTAGGGACATCTTCCATAGGATCAAATAAAAACTGCGGTCTGCCATAAGCTTTGCGCGCTTTCATCTCCTCTTCATTTTTCCTAATCTGGTTCAGTTCTTCTTCAATCTCTTTCTCATCAACCTTTAAAGTTTCCAGTACTTTCTCTTCCTTTTCTACATGATCTTCTATCACGGACTCTTCGCTGTCCGCCTGGCCGGATATAATAAAAGTTCGGGGCATTACAACCGATACTTTATCAGATACAGGGGCAGATACTTGCGGAAGATGTTGAATTAATTCGGCTTGTAAAAGTTGGACAGTTTGCAGCAATGTCTCCGTAGATGACTGATTATCTAATTGCTGCTGGATTTTTTTTAGGAGTGTGGACACTCTTTGCATATATAAAAGTAAAAAATATTAAAAAATAAGACGAAAGAAAATGTTTGTTTTTGATTTGACAAAAAAACATTTTAACCTTGCAATTCGGGCTAAGTTACAAATTGAAATTATAATTAAATACAAAAAATGTTCATTGAACCTAATTTCCGGGGTGAAAGGCGTGGTTGGATAGAGGTAATTTGCGGCAGTATGTTCAGTGGCAAAACTGAAGAACTCATCCGGCGCCTTAAAAGAGTGAAGATCGCAAACCTTAAAGTAGAGATATTTAAACCCTCCATGGACACGAGGTACGATGATGTGAAAATTGTGAGCCACGATGAGAATAGAATTAATTCTACACCCATCGATAATTCACAGACAATTCTATTGTTGGCGCAGGATGTAGATGTGGTCGGTATTGACGAAGCGCAGTTTTTTGATGACCAGATCGCGGATGTTTGCGAACAGTTGGCCATGAAAGGTATGCGCGTGATTGTTGCCGGGTTGGATATGGATTTCCAGGGTAAACCATTTGGACAAATGCCTAATTTATTAGCCGTAGCAGATTACATCACAAAATTGCATGCAATCTGTGTAGTATGTGGCAATATCGCTAATGTGAGTTATCGCAAAACAAATAAAAAAGAACGGGTTCTTTTGGGTGAAAAAGATATTTATGAACCGAGGTGCAGGGTTTGCGCGGCCATCAAACCGGAAGATAATCCACAATAAATATTCCTATTTATAACATTTATCCCCATCCATTTGTTTATAATTCAAAATTTTGTATCGTTACTTTGCCTTTTAAAAACGAATCCGTTTAAGTGTCAAAAACCCTCATTTTATTAAAAAAAGATTTTTTGCTGGAACTCCGTCAGCAACATACCTTTTATGGCATATTGCTATATGTAGCTTCCACTATTTTTGTTCTATATCTTGCTATGGGCAGGCCGGATGCTGTAGTGTATAACGGGCTCTTCTGGATGATTCAATTATTTGTCTGTGTAAACGCGGTTGCTAAAAGTTTTCTGCAGGAAAGCAGGGGCCGCATGATTTATTTTAATTCTATTTCCGGGCCAATAGAATTTATTGTTTCTAAATTAATCTATAGTGCCATTATCATGTTATTGATGACATTGGTGAGTTTAATTTTATTCTGGTTTTTATTAGGCAATCCTGTTTCAGGACAATGGCAATTTATTGGTATCGCATCACTTGGTGGTTTTAGTTTGAGTCTTGTATTTACACTCATGGCCGCCATAGCAGCCAAAGCTCAGCAGAATGCTGCTATCATGGCTATTCTTGGCTTTCCGTTAATCATCCCTCAATTGCTTTTATTGATCCGGTTATCGAAATCTGCTTTTGGGGAAATATTCAGAGAAGGAGCACTCATGCAAATTTCCCTTTTGCTTACTGGTCTTAATGTAATGGTTATTGTACTTGCAATTGTTTTGTTTCCTTTTTTATGGAAGGATTAATGCAAGTGAAAATATTTCGAATTCATTTTAATTTACTCTATAATAATTAACATCAGAGGAGAGATATGAAGAGGATTTTTTCAATCTATTATTTAAATAAAACCCGAATGCCTCTCCATTGTTATACAACTTAAATTCTAAATCGAAAAAGAACAAATCAATAATTAGTTCTAATTTTGTATTCAAAAATTTAGTCTAAATTTCAATTTTTAAAAAGATAATTATGAAATTAAAATGGTGGAAAATTGTCTGTATCGTCTTTTTACTTTTCACCTTCTCAGCCGGTTTTTTAGTTTACGTACCTAAAGTTGGAAACCTCTACGAAAGCATTCGGAATTTCTTTTTCCATGTACCTATGTGGTTTGGCCAAATGGCCCTGATGACAATCGCACTCGGATACTCCATCGCCTATCTTAGAACGCAAAATCTCAAATATGATATTATTGCTGCTGAAATGACCAAGACCGGAATCATTTTCGGTGTTTTGGGTTTGGTAACAGGCGCCATCTGGGCAAAATATACCTGGGGAGAATCCTGGAGCAATGATCCAAAACAGATGGCAGCAGCAATCGCTGTATTGATCTATTTTGCTTATGTAGTTTTACGCGGTTCAATGACTGATATGGATAAAAGAGCACGTGTAGCCGGTGTGTATAATATTTTTGCCTACTTCATCTACATTCCCCTCATTATGATTTTACCAAGACTGGTTCAATCGCTTCATCCCGGTGGAATGGAAGGCGCGGAAAGTGGTGGAAATCCGGCTCTTGGCGGAGATAGTCTTACACCTGCCATGAGAATGATCTTCTGGCCGGCTGTAATTGGCTGGACTCTTCTTGGTGTATGGGTAAGCAACCTTAAAATAAGATATGATTTGCTTCTAAATAAAAATATAATTAATGACTAAAATTCTGTTCAAGCGATTTTACTTTACCTTTGCTCTGCTTATGTTTCACCTGATTACCATGGCTCAAACAACTGGTAATAATATTGCACCAACTGTAGACTCCACAATGCGGAGTAACGACAAAATATATGTCGTAATGGCTGTTTGTTTACTAATTCTTATTACCTTGTTGCTTTATCTGGTAAGGATAGATATAAAAATTTCTAAAAAAGAAAATACCTGATAAGATATCGAAATGATAATACAGTCCTCAATTTTTCATTCATCCGTCTAAAATAAAATTAATAGCTATGTCCTCAAAAGCAGAATACAGTTTTTTCCACAACGTTGAAAAAAGCTTTGATAAAGCAGCAGTTTTTACGAACTGGGATGCAGGCATTCTCCAATTAATCAAACAATGTAATAGTGTTTACCAGATCCGGTTCCCGATAAAAAGAGAAAACGGTGCTATTGAAACACTAGAAGCCTACCGCGTGCAGCATTCCCATCATAAAACTCCCTGTAAAGGCGGAGTACGATTCAGTGAAGCTGTAAACCAGGATGAGGTAATGGCACTTGCGGCGCTGATGACGTATAAATGTGCTATTGTAAACGTTCCGTTCGGCGGAGCCAAAGGAGGTATTAAAATAAATCCACGGGAATACACTCCCTATGAATTGGAAAAAATAACCCGTCGTTATACAGCAGAACTTATCAAGAAAAACTTTATCGGACCGGGTACAGATGTACCTGCTCCTGATTATGGAACAGGTGAAAGAGAAATGGCCTGGATACTGGATACATACGTGGCCATGCGTCCCGGAGAGATTGATGCGGCAGGTTGTGTAACCGGAAAACCGATTTCACAAGGTGGCGTAAGAGGAAGAAAAGAAGCCACAGGATTAGGCGTATTTTATGGTTTAACAGAAATCTGCAATATGCCCACCCTTATGGAGAAGACGGGTTTAGAAATGGGTGTAAAAGGAAAACGGGTCTGCGTACAAGGCATGGGAAATGTAGGTTATCATGCCGCCTTATTTTTTCAACAGGCTGGCGCAATAATAGTTGGTATAGCGGAATATGAAGGGGCTATTAAGAATTATAGCGGTTTGGATGTGGAACAGGTGTTCCTTCACCGGAAAAAAACAGGTTCTATACTTGACTTTCCCGGATCTGAAAATTTTGAAAAGACCGGCGATGCCCTGGAAATGGAATGCGATATTTTGATTCCGGCTGCACTTGAAAATGTAATCAATGGTGAAAATGCTGACAGAATAAAAGCCCGGATAATCGGAGAAGCAGCTAATGGCCCACTTACGCCAGAAGCTGACGTAATATTGAATGCAAAGGGTATTCTAATTGTTCCGGATATGTACCTGAATGCAGGTGGTGTAACAGTGAGTTATTTTGAATGGCTTAAAAATCTTAGTCACGTTCGTTATGGCCGTTTGGAAAAAAGATTTGATGAGAATATGAACAATCATATTGTAACCCAGATAGAAGGACTTACAGGTAAAAAAATTGATCCTTCAGACAGGGAATTTATCCTGAAAGGTGCGGAAGAAGTTGATTTGGTTAGAAGCGGACTGGAAGAAACAATGATAGCCGCTACAAGGGAAATTGTAGATATT
>JBBSSE010000273.1:0-4691 GCA_038242375.1 Chitinophagales bacterium | reverse complement strand
CTTTAATGATCTTTAAAGTTATTTTTTTCCCATCAGTATTTATTGCGGCTTATCTCGTTCTGATTTTAATTCCAAATCCTCTTTGGCTCCAGTTCGTACTTTGGAGTGTGCTCGGATTCTTTACAGCATTTATCGGCATTAACATTTCGCACGATGCTATTCATGGGTCCTTATCGCGTCATAAAAAAGTCAATAAATTCCTGGGCTTTACATTTAACCTGATTGGCGCAAATGCTTATATATGGAGCATTATGCACAATATTGTTCATCATACTTATACGAATATCGAAGGGCACGATGAGGATATTGCCTCCGTTCCTGTGTTACGTATGTCGCCCCACCAGAGACTGAGAAAAATTCATCGTCATCAACACTGGTACGCATTTTTTTTCTATGGTTTGGCTTCACTCTCCTGGGTATTTGTAAAGGATTATGTAAAATTTTTTAAGAAGAAGATTGGTAATTACGATAATAAAAAGCATCCGCGTATTGAATATTTTAACCTGTTCTTTTACAAACTTGTCTATTATACGCTCTACTTGGTGATCCCTTTGATCTTCATAAATGCATTATGGTGGCAGGTTGTATTGGGCTTTTTGGCTTTGCATTTTTGCATGGGATTTACAATAGCCATTATTTTTATGCTGGCACATGAAGTGGAAGAAGCGCAGTTTCCCTTGCCGGACGAAAGCGGAAATATTGAAAATTCCTGGGCGGTCCACCAACTATATACTACAGTAGATTTTGGCAGAGAGAATGATTTGCTTAGTTTTTTTTCCGGTGGTTTAAACTTCCAGATAGAGCACCATTTATTTCCCCGTATTTGTCATGTCCATTATAAACCTCTCTCTGCCATTGTGGAACAAACGGCGAAAGAATTCGACTTGCCTTATCTTACCAATCCATCTTTTTTTGGAGCTATCGGATCTCATGTACGCTTATTAAAGAAGTTGGGAAATCCTGAAGAGTTACCTGTTTTAGGTGAGACGAATGCAGCCTGAAAGCAAACGATAAAATGAGCAGATTAGCACAAAGGGTTGAAGGGTTTTCAAACTTTTTCAAAGACAAGTCTGAAATGATCCATTACCTCATTTTCAAAACAAATTTTGTTAGGGCTTATTTTGAAAACTTCCACAAGGTGACGAAACTCCTTATCATAAAGATATTTCGGAAGGAGAGAGGCATACAAAAAGTATTTTTTCAGATTAAATTTTCGGAATTTTGTTCTCCATCGTTTGATTGTTTCAATATAATCATGCCTGCCACTGCTTTTAGAAACCAGTTTGAAATAAGGAGCAGCATTCTGAATGACCTGATCTACTCCATAAGGTAACCAGGAACCAGGAAATTGCTTCACCATTAAAGCCATGGCATAAGCCGGAGAGTTTTTATCTGCCCCCACACTTACTTCCTCAAGCGGCATCATGTTTTTATCGAAAACCATTGTTTGCATATAGAATCTTCCTCCGGTGGGTAAAAGATCATTGAGGCCCTTAAAAAAGTTATGATATACTTCATCCTGTTTCCCTGCTTTATATTCTTCTATAGAACAAAAATGTTCCATTCCACCGATACAGGTAATCGCATCAAAGACTCCGAAATCCTTTGGTTTAATATACCTGCAGTCCATCACGCTTACATCCAGCCCGTTCTTTACACAGGCGGCAGCCTGACCGCCGGATAAAGTAACGCCCGACCCAATCGCACCTAATTCTTTTATGTAATGTAGAAATGGTCCCCAGCCGCAGCCCATATCAAGCACTTTCAAATTCTTATTTATTCCAAGACTTTCAGCAATAAATTTGTGCTTATTTTTTTGCGCTTCTTCAAGTGAGAGAGAAAAATTTCCATTGAACATGGCACCGCTATAATCACCCATTTCTCCAACACTCAACCGGAATATCTGATCGATCGTTGTATACGTAAAGTCGAGATCTTTTTGGGAGGCCATTGTAATAATTTTAGCGACTTAACCATGCTGCTTTTTTAAAGACTTTCTTGTTGAATATTGCTTTTGCATTTAAGTCCGTCAGCTTCTTTTCTCTGTAATTGCTTTTAATAATGAATCATATGCCTTATTAAATTTCTCAACGCCTTCTTTTTCTAATTGGGCTGTCCATTCGTCGAGGTTTATTCCGTTTTCACCTAATTGATTCAAAAGATTTTCAGCTTTTAAAAGATTATTTTCAAGATGATCTGCGATCTTTCCATGATCCCTGAAAGCATCAATTGTTTCCATGGGCAATGTATTGACAGTATTGGGTCCAATAAGCGCTTCCACATATTTTACATCACTGAAAGAAGGGTCCTTGGTACTTGTGCTTGCCCATAAAACCTTCTGTTTTGACCCTCCCTTTTTCTCGATGTTTCTGAAACGATCACTAAAGAATACTTTTTTGTAGATTTCATAGGCTTTTTTGGCTGACGCAATGGCAACTTCGCCAACCATCTCGTCTAATTTTTTTTCTTTTAAAACGGGATCGGCCAGCACATCAATCCGGCTGAGGAAAAAACTGGCAACAGATTGAATATTATCGATAGGAAGATTATTTTTTAAGCGTTCTTCGAGAGCGGAGATATATGCTTCCGTTACTTCCTTGTAGCGCTCCAACCCAAAGAGGAGCGTAATATTAATATTAATTCCAGCCGCTACACAGTTCTTAATGGCAGGAATTCCTTCCTTCGTCGCCGGTATTTTTATCATTACATTTTTTCGGTCAATCTTTTTCCATAAATCCTTCGCCTGTTTAATAGTTCCGTCCGTATCAGATGCAAGATGCGGGGATACTTCCATGCTCACAAATCCATCTGACCCTTTTGCCTCGTCAAAAACCGGTTTTAAAATATCGGCAGCGCGCTGAATGTCCTGTATGGCAAAACTAAAAAATATTTCCTCATCACTTTTTTGTTCGCCGGATAATTTTTTTATATCCGCATCATAGTCGGAACTTCCCTTGATGGCTTTTTCAAAAATGGAAGGATTAGACGTTATTCCGGAAAGTCCGTCTTCATCAATTAATTTTTGCAAGGTCCCGCTATTCATTAGTTTTCTGTCAAAGGAATCCAGCCAGATACTTTGTCCGAAATCCTTTATTTGTTTTAATTTATTCATGATATTTATTATTTATTAAGTGCATATATATTCTATCCTGCTAAAATTTCCCGGATCATTTGATTGGTAAATCCCCATTCATTATCATACCAGGCCATCACTTTTACGAGATCGCCATCTACCACTCTGGTCATCTGCAGATCAACGGTGGTCGCGAAAGGATTCTTAATAATATCAGAGGATACAATTGGCTCATTTGTTACAGCAAGAACTTTTTTATAACGTTCCGTTTGAGATTCCTCCGTAAGGATAGAATTGATTTCTTCCGGGGAAGTATTTTTTGCTGACAAAAAAGTGATATCGGAAATAGAACCAACGGGAACCGGGGTACGAATGGCGATCCCATCGAATTTTCCCTCTAATTCCGGAAGGACTTTGGTGGTGGCAATAGCAGCTCCTGTTGAAGCGGGTACAAGACTTAAAGCAGCAGAACGCCCCATACGGAGTTTCTTTTTGGAAGGCGCATCTACGAGTGATTGAGAAGCCGTATAAGCATGAACGGTATTTAAAATGGCTTTACGAATACCTATTCTTCTCATCATGATCTCCATTACAGGACCAATGCTGTTGGTGGTGCAACTTGCACAGGAAAAAATGGCCACCGTTTTATCCCTTTGGTTCACTCCATGCAGAACGGTAGGTGTATCCTTACTCTTGGTTGGCGCGGATATAACCACTGTTTTAGCACCAGCCTGAATGTGCTTACCTGCCTCTTCTCTTTCCGTAAAAATCCCCGTGCTTTCAATTACTACATCTATATTTAACTCTTTCCAGGGAAGGGATGCGGGATCTTTTTGAGATAAGAAGGAAATATTTTTATCACCCACCATTAAATGATCATCGTGTACCGTTATTTGTTTATCATAGATTCCGTAAACGCTGTCGTACTTTAATAAATAGGCTGCATTTTCAATGGTCATAAGATCATTTACTGCGACTATTTCCAGTTCAGGTGTGTCCATAATTACTTTTAGAGCTGCTCTGCCGATTCTGCCAAAGCCATTAATAGCTATTCTTTTCATTGGTGTAAATTTTAGTTGAAAAAATATCAATGTCGATATAAGCGGATGTTTATGTTGAAAAATTATCATGAAACGTGCCAAAAGGAATTTATGAATCATATCATCAAATGAAAAACTCTTAAATGAGAAAGATATTTTCCGAACTGGTAAACGATAAATTGCCGGAAGAATTATTTAAAATCCACATTGCAGAAAAGGTGTTATTAATCATAAAGCTCCTGGTGGTGTTCGCTGAAATAGATCTTTCGATTTGACTTTTTTAGCAGGCTCATGGTTACTTCACTGCCATCTTCTGCATAATTTTTTTTGTACACCTCGAAATCTTTATTCGTACCATTTTTGGTGAGGTTCTCATAGAATGTTCGGGCATATTTCAGGACTTCATTGATCAGTTTGGTTAATTTGGTGGTGGGGATTTTTTCAACAATACTGAGTGGGTGAATACCTGCCCGATAGAGTGCTTCATTTCGAATGATATTTCCAACCCCTGTGAAAATATCCTGATCCATCAATATATCATCAATAGTTTTTTCCTTTTTATCGCGGATTAGTTTTTT
>JBBSSE010000272.1:0-4719 GCA_038242375.1 Chitinophagales bacterium | reverse complement strand
GAGTGAGATGCGCGTGATTCCTTCTACTCCAAAACTTGCTGCACGTCCACATATGGCAGCTTACGAAAAGAAGCAAGTAGATCACAGTCAGGATGCCATAAACGCAGCTTCTAAAAATATGCAAAGTGATGCTCCTGCCTGTAATGTATGCGGACATATAACCATTCGCAACGGTACTTGCTATAAGTGTTTGAATTGTGGAAATAGTATGGGTTGTAGTTAATCGTTTATACTAATCAACTTTTAAAAGCCATCTGTGAAAGCAGATGGCTTTTTTGGTTTATATTCCCAGGATTCCCAATAACCCCGATTTTATTTCGCAATAAAATCTTTTTATATTTTTCATTTAGTCAGGTGTTTGAAGCAATAGATTCCAGGAGTTAAATAGTAAGGATTTTTATATTTTAGGCCGTCACGATTGGAATGTCCTTTGTTATAAATAAATTTGTTCTGATTTCTTTCAAAACCCTGAAAGGTGATAGGATTATAGTATCAAAAGCGTTCTAGGACAAAACCCCGAAGGGGTGACATATCCCGTGGTTATTCAGGAAATGTATCCTATTTAATTCGTGTTTCTCAATTAAATATCATCATTTCAACTAATGATGCCTGAATGGTATTTCAACCATGTGGCAATCTCTATTAAAAATAGTATTCACTTAAGTAAATTGAGAAATTCTGATTCGTGAAGGACACGAATCACGGTAGTGATCCGAACAAGTTCAAAAGTAGTTTATGAGAAGATATATGGATTTGCTATTTTAACTTCCTATCTCTTTTTTTACTTTTCCCAATAACTCCACATCTTCTTCCCATTCTTGTAATTGTCTTTGATAGTCAGCTAAAGTCTTGGTGATTCTAAGGGTGTGAGGAGATCCCTTGCGGACGGTTTCTGTTTTTAGGTCGATACGAACACCTAGGATCGCATTTTCCAACATACTCCTTTCAGATTGATTTTTTCTGAAATCAAAAACCATTTCGGTTGGTGATTGCAGAAAGGAAGCTAAAATAGCCCAATGCTTTGCATCGATTTTAATATCTGGAAGCGCTCTTGTCCAATTTTCAGGATACCGGGGTTTATTATTTACCCTACGTTGCAAGTCTTCTTCACAAACTTTCATTAAGGAAACGGCAAGTGGCGTTTTCTGTTTGGATTTTCTTATTTCAGCTACCAAAACATCATTGAAATAATTTCTCTGTTTGTAGGTAGTTAAAAGATTTGTCATTTCTTTTACCCATGATGAGCTTTGTGGAAATGTTTTTTCTAAGTCCAGTAAGGTGTTCCAGGTTTCCTTTTTTATAACTGATTTCTCATTATTTTCTTTTTCTATTAAAACAGTTAATAAAGTCGGAATCATTTTTACTTGTGTAATCGCCCATTTGTTTAGTTCAGGATAGTAAATGAGCAAATTTAGAAGAGTGAGATAATGCTCAAATAAAGGTTTTTCCAGATAGTGAGTCACAAGGTTCTCCATGTTTGAAGCAAATGTGTTTGGATAAGTGAAAGCCAGTTTAATCAATTGACTTGTATCCATTTTTGTAAAATATTTTTGTAATAATTTACTTCCGGTATCTGCAAAGTATTTTTCATCATTCCTTTTGATCAGCCATCCGGCAATAGCTGTATAATCCGGTTTTTTGGTTTGTTGGGCATCAAGATCACTTAGCATGATAAATTCAGCCAATGCAATCTCCTCTTCAGATAGGATTTCCTGTTTACTATAGTAAGCAAGCCACTTTAATTTAGTTTCTGCATCCTGTTCCATCATCATGGAAGTTTGTCTTTTTTTCGGCCACAATAGCACAGCACCATAATGATACCAATGCATCAGATCCGGACCATAATTTCCCATATACCCTTCTGCTTCTTTTACAATTGGCTCATCTTCGTCTAATTGGAATGAGGCAATTAAATCATCTTCTTCAAATTGAATTTCTAATGAAGGTATTCCCTCATCCATCCAATGTTCTATGGATAACGACTCATCAAATACTTCTTCCATCTCTGCATCTTCATCTACATCATCATCATAATATCCTCCTCCTTCCGGAATTCCGGATTTATAGGAGGTTACCAGGCACATCTTAGAATAATATCCTGCCTGGTTTGCAGCCCGGATTAGAGCTTCTGCTTTACCCCGGTCGTTGAGTTTCAACGCTTCCATAGAATAATTCTCCGGTGTGTACTGATGCCCCAACAAAATAATTTTCATAGGTTTCCCCTCCTCACCTGAAGTCTGTGTCAAAATCCTCGTTATTTTTTCTACATGTTCTTCTAATGGTTCCAACTTTATCATCTTTGCCGCTTTATGTTGAACCAGGTTATAGATGAGGCAAATCCTGTAGCCAGAGGTCAAAGGTTTAATCTCATGTTCGCAATCGGCATAAAAGGCGACGTAGGGTAATTTAAAATTAGCGGTGTCTTCGGCAAAATCAACAATTTTCTCTTTCCCATCAAACCTCACAAATAGTTCTCCTCCGGTATGCTTGGCCGGCAGGCCAATGATGAGGGTTCCAAACATTCCTTTTTCCTTTTCAGAGTCTTTATGTGGTAGGAAAAAGTCACCTTCTTCATAAATCAACATTTTATAAAGAGAAGCAGAAATACTGTAATCTTCAAGACCCATATCTGGTTTTATTTTATCTGTCACTTTGTCAATAAACTTGTCCCAACCACTTTCTGTGAAAGCAAGATCAGAAGCATCTATTTCCCAGGCGCTACGTACGTTGGAATCTATAATTGTTTTATTGCCTTTGCCAAAAGGTGCTTTATTAGCTTTTTGGATCAAAGCTTTCACTTGGGTCTCATTAATTGGATAAGAGATTTCACCTACATCTTTTACTACAAGACCGGGAAACTGAAATGAGGCTACGTGGTGGCTTAAAAAGGAACCTTCTCCTTGTATGCTATTTAAACAGCTTAATATTTCTTCTTTAAATGATGACATGATTTTAATCTATTTTAATACGGCATAAAGATCATAATTTATTATTTATTCCGAAAATATTGACATCAGAATAAAAGTTAGGTGAAAATATTACCAATTATATTTTCAGTCAGCTCGATTTCTTTTGGTATTGCTTATGTAGTCATATATCTCTTAAACCAGGTGACTTTTTTGGTATGCTGGACGAAAGATTTAAAATTGCATTAATTTTAATGATGTACTCTTTCGTGAATTGCGTAATAGAATTTTGATGGTTATCAATAAAAAATAATTTTATGAAAATAAAATCTATAGAAACAGAACAGGATTATAATCAGGCCTTAGAAAGGCTTGAAGAAATATTTGATTCTAAATTCGGAACAAAAGAAGGAGAGGAGCTGGAAGTATTAGCAGCATTAATTGAAGAATATGAAAATGAACATTATCCAATTGATCCGAATTAAACCAATGTGATATTAACCAAGGAGCTCACCTCTGTTAACAAAATCCAAAACTCTCCCTGCAATAAAGAATATTAGTTTGGTGTCTAACTATTATTTCCTATCTTTGCCTAAGAATTAAAACAAACAATGGAAAATATTAAAAAATTAGTAGAGAATATGCAAACATTAAGCACGAATGTGAGGCAGTATTTTCATAAGCGGATCGCAGATGTAAAGGTGGATATAACTTATGAAATGGTGAAAGTACTTATTCTTTTATCAGATAATAGGTATATGAATCAGCAGCAGATAGCTGATCTCACCTTTAAGAATAAAGCCAGTCTTACCTCATTACTTAATAATATGGAAAAGAGAAGCCTGGTGGTTCGTAATGAAGATAACGCGGACAGGAGAAATAAGATTATCACGCTTACTCCCAAAGGAAAAGAACTCTTCAGTAAAGTGAATCCCATCTTTGATGAGATGTATGATTTGCTGTATAAGGATGTGACCAATGAGGAAATTACCATTATGAATAACGTGGTTTTAAAAATGAACAAAACAGTAGAATAAAAAAATTTTCTTAATATAAATAGTTAGAGTTCTAACTATAAGACTTTAAACGCTTTTAATAAACTATAAATAATGAAAATCAATAAAAAATCGGGGCTTATTTTCTCCTTGTGTTTGACTCTTTTAGCAGGCACTTCTTATGCGCAGGAGAAACCCTATAAATTAAATTTGGACCAGGCTATTGAGATGGGAATGAAAAATCATCAGCAGCTTAAAATTTCCAGGGCAAATGTTGCAGTATCTGAACAACAAATAGAAGTAACAAAGTTGAATCAGTTACCTACGCTTACTGCTTCTGCCAGCGCGTTCTATTTGGGTGACGCTATGGTTTTGAACACAGATCTTTCCAAAGTGCAGAAAGTTGACATGCCCAATTTCGGGAATACCTACGCGGTTCAGGCATCACAACTTTTATATAAAGGGGGCTTGATAAAAAAGTCCATTGAAATGTCTGAATTACAGAATCAATTATCTGAACTGGATTTAACCAAAGATGAGCAGTCTGTAAAATTTCTGATCATTTCCAATTTCCTGGATATCTATAAAATAATTAACCAGGAACAGGTGTTACAACAGAATAAAAAACTTGCGGAGGAGCGCCTGGCCAATGTGAGCAAGTTATATGAAGAAGATATGGTCACACGAAATGAAGTAATCCGTGCTGAATTGACGATTAAAAATCTGGAGCAATCTATTCTGACCATGAAGAACAATCATGAAATTTTGAGCAATCAAATGAGTTACGCGCTTGGTTTACCAAATGACGTGTTGATTAT
>JBBSSE010000271.1:0-4728 GCA_038242375.1 Chitinophagales bacterium | reverse complement strand
GGAATTCCAAAAACCTGGCTTATCTGTCCGGCAAGGTAATTTCCATCCGCGTAATGGCCATGCGCCACGTCCGGAAAATCATCTTCCTTTTCAATAAAACGAATTGTTTTATCTATAAATTCATCAAGGTGATTCCACAATGTCTCTTTAGAACGGTAAGAATTTCCTCCACAGGTAACGCGCACGATCCTGGCCTTATCATTAATCTTCTCAATCTCTTTTTCATAGGTGGAAGAAACGCGTTTATCCACAATCCTCCGGGTAAAAAGATCTACTTTCCGCACTTCGGGGTGCATGGAAAGATGCTCAATCAATTCCAAAACATATTTTACCTGTCCGCCGGTATCCTTATCTCTTCCGATCTCCGGATCTTTAAAACGGATAAGACCGTGTGGACTGAATAACTGTATGTAATATTTGCTCATTTTTAGGGTTTTCTTATTCTATTGATTCATGTAAATTTAACTTAATGAAAATAAATCATCCTGTAAATAACGTTTTGGTTATAGAGTGAAGCAGTACGAAAGAGGCGTGAACCAAAGCACTGTCAAATGTTTCAATGAAAAGCTCATGCAATCTTCTACCTCATATTCAGCTATTTAAATTCATCAAATCAATGGCTATCTTTTAATCAATATTCTTATAAATTTTTGTTCTACCAAATGCAATGCCGTGAATGAATCAGTATTTTGTACTTTTAATTAAACCGCTTTAAAAATTATGTACACAGGTTCAGGTTTCAGCGATTGGGAGATCGGCGACATTACGGTCATTATTTATAAAGGTGTGTATCATCTTTATCATCTCATTATTCCCAATCACGATTATATAGCGCATGCCGTTTCAGATGATGGCATTTCATGGAAAAGGGTGAATAATGCCTTATTCGTAGGGCATCCCGGCGAATGGGACGATGATCAGTTATGGACGATGCATGTGGTGGAAGCCAATGACCATTCTTCCAGCCAAGAATTTGAAATGTATTACACCGGCCTGCAAAGAAGAGATCGAGGAATTATTTCACGGATTGGTTTTGCCCGGTCCTCCAATTTAATTGAATGGGAAAAAGATAAAAAGGGAATGTATCCTATTTCCCCAAAAGGAATTTATTATGAAGAAGAAAGTGACAATCCAAGAAAATGGCTCAGCTTTCGCGACCCGTTCAAATATCATTATAAAGGAAACGATTATTTACTTGTATGCGCCCGCACAATCAAAGGGCCTGTTTCCCGTCGCGGATGTGTGGGATTGATAAACATTACGAATGACAAGGTAGAATTAATGCCTCCGTTGATTACCCCTTTGGTGTATGACGATGTGGAGTGCCCTTGTGTGTTTGAGTTGCATGGCAGGTTTTACATCATTGGTTCTATCCGGGAAGACATTAAAGTGCGTTATTGGTTCGCACCGGATTTTTTCGGAGAATATCATTCCTTTCTTTCAGATGTATTGCTTCCTCAAGGAAATTATGCCGCGCGCATAGTGCAGGATGGAGAACATCTTTTAATCTATAATTTCTTTTATGCCTACGGCAAAATTGACGCTCTGCGCGTACTTCCTCCTCCCAAGCAATTGGATACAGATAAAGAGGGAAGACTAATCTTAAAAACCTATTACCGCTGGGATCAGATGGTGACCAAAACAATCGTTCAAAAAGATTTTTCTTCTGTAAAACATCTACTTTCTAACCCAACGTCCTTTTCCGAAATTGAAACGGAAAAATGGACCTGCGGATCCAGAAGCGGGTATGAAGTATTTTCATTCCCAAAGCCTTCGCAATCGTTCATTTGGGAAGGCTCTCTAACGGTGGAGGGTATGGGTAAATTGGGATTAGTGAGTGATATGGATGATGAAGGAAATGGTTACTTTATTTCCTTTGATGTTTCCAATGGCGTTTTGCGGATAAGAGCCTGGGGATTTAATCCTTTAAATGTGCGGCAGAATTTTATTTTTAATGATATTCAATATGGCGTTTTTCATCCAAACAAAGAATACTGCTTCCGTTTCCGGCTTATCCGTTATGGAAATTATATAGAGCTTTCCATTGATGATGAAGTAAAACTGACTTTGATGGATTATACTTTTTCAGGGAGTAACATCGGTTTGTATTCCGCCTCCTCCGTTATTTCACTTCAGGGTTCTACTTTAAAAATACTGCCGGAACAAAAAGATGAATACGCCAGCCAGGAAGAAGCCGGAAAGTTGGTGGAGTAGGGTCAGAAGGCAAGAAACAGGAAAAACATTTCGGTGGAACAGGAAATTTTAAAAAGTCAGTTCAATTTTACATAACAGGTATTAACAGACAGTATTGATTCAATATTATATGGCTTTAATCACGGAATTATCTGTTTAAATATTTCGATTAAAATTTAATCTTCCGATAATAACATATCCAGGGAATAATTAATTAACAGGCAGCAGTTACGATGAACCTCCGTTGTTTTTCATCCCGAGCAACCTTGATTATAAACCACTGTAGGTAATATTTATCTTAAAAAAAAATTTCATCCTTAAATCTTGTCATTCAAATAGGGTACTTTATAGCACAAGACGGAAATGGTTCGCTATTCAGGAAGAGAAATGTTTATAAAAGAAATAGCGAGCCCGGTGCACCAAATTTGCATATGCGGCCGTCAGGACTCTTGAATCCTCTTTCTACTCATTTTTAATAGGCACATTTTTGAAATCGAAATACTCGCAGGCTTGCATCCCAAAAAAATTGATGTAAAAGGAAAAACTATTGTACCGGATTTACTGATGCACACGACCATCTGACCAGGTTTACCACCCATCTCCAAAATTTTCAGTCAAAATGCAAAATTAAAAAGCCATGAATTTATAAATCTTACATTTTTATTCTATTACCTGATAAAGAAACAGTCAATATCCGGTAAATGGATTGATGTGTTTAGTTAACAAAGACCTGTCAATTCCCCTACATTATAACATGTCGCATTTTTACTATTTTTTTATCGATAGATATTTGAATTTTATGCAAAATTAGAGCGCAAGTTTCTCTTATTGGCGAAGTAACGAGGATCTTATCATGCCCATAATACAAATACGATGAAAGAAAACGCAATGAAAAGTTTTAAACTTTTACCATGATAAAAAAAAGAACACGTTGAAAATAAATTCCTATTATACAACTACATTTTTTGAAACACGAATTTTAAGCACCAATTGAACGAATTGAAGACAGTCATTTCCAAAGTTGTTTTTAGCGAAACATCGGTGCGCCTATAGATGGACTACTATGAAAGTTGAAAAAAAGGGATACTCCGAATTTAATGAAAGATATTGTTGTCTTATGAAGGATATATTACCAAATACTGTGAAAGGCCTCAGAACAAAAAAGACCATATTTAAACAAGATTAACAATGATTTGAAATAATGTTTGATTGCAGAAATGATTATGTTTTTCTGATCCAACTGTAAAAGATCATCTTAAATTTTTTAAATAAATCAAACATGAAAACGTGGCTATTTGGTACATCCGCAATAATACTGGTCACATTATTCACTGCATGTAAAAAGAATGACTTTCCGCCTTTCGTTAAAGAAAATTGCCAGGTAATAGGTGATGATGTTTCTAATGAGGCAGAAGGTGAGACTGCCCATTCAAGAATTTACACTTACGACAAAAATGGATACGTGAGCCGTTCATCTACAAAAGTGACCTTTACTCAGGAAGGTATTGGCGAAATTAAGTTTACGTATATCCATGATTACACAAGGGACAAAAACGGAAAAACCATTAGCATAAAAATTATTTATAGCGATAACCAGGGTAATCGTTTTGAGAGTGCTATTGACGTAATTTATGATAACAAAGGAAAAAAAATAGAACATCTTATAGAATACAGTGATAATGAACCCTTTATTGATCATACTATAAAATATAATGAAAGAGGCCTTGTTTCTGAATATACGAGCCAATACTTAAGCCGGGAGCTTTCTGATTATAATCAAAAAAGATTTTTGGAGTATAATTCAATAGGTCAATTTACAAAAAAAACCTTAACAGATGCGGATGAGAATCCAACAAAATATTCTATTTATGAACCTAAAGGGAAAACTTCATCCAATGAAGCTTATTTAATTGATCACGGTTTATTGCCCGTTGATCTGATTTTCAATAATGTTTTCTCTATGGTGGATGGTGGGGCTGGTTCTGTTGAAAATAGATACGTTATGATACATGAGAATCGAAATACAATTAGGAATTCCAGATTCTCACCAGTTAACATAATAATGAAGAGAAGTACAAAACTATGGTCAATGAAGTTATCCGCTATAACCCGTAATTCGCTGCAACAAATTGGGATGTACAAAGTTCTGGTTGAAAAGATTACCACCAAATCAGTTGCGTTAAATCAGCGCGGATTCCCTAAGTCACGTTTGTATGAGGTGGTGGCTGTAAATGATGGAAGCAGTAATGAAATAACGGAGAATTATCAATTTGAATGTTCAGGTAACGGGAGACAATAATTAGTTAGGGTAAAAATTTCCGGGTAAAAAACGCAAGAGCAACATAGTAACCGGATATGTATTGCTCGCCTGGCAAGTAATATATCTCAATAAAAAATTGAAAACATTATGAAAACCAAATCTTTAACAGCTTCTCTTTTAATTGCTTTTTGTTTTTGCTTATTCGTTATTCCCACCGCCTCTTTTGGTCAGCAAAAAGATGAAACAGAGATCCGCCGCCTGGAAAAATTGGAAGG
>JBBSSE010000270.1:0-4757 GCA_038242375.1 Chitinophagales bacterium | reverse complement strand
ACCCAACACACAATCTCGAGACATTAAAAGACATAAAGAGAATGATGGAACGCAGTAGTCGTTTCATTAGTTTGAGTGGATTCAGTGGTATTATCGTGGGCATTTGCGCCCTGTTGGGTGCCTTCATAGCAAATCAGCGGATCAATACTTATTTTTTAAATGAATATTCCAATTCTATTGCTTGTCCTTCTTGTTTAAAAAGAGATTTGATCGTTATTGCGATCATTGTATTTATAACTGCTTTGGTGACAGCAACCTTATTCACATTTTTCAAAAGTAAGAAAGCAAGCATTCCCATTTGGGGGACGGCAGCCCGGCGACTTTTGTGGAACACAATGCTACCTATGGTTGCAGGTGGATTTTTTCTCTGGCGCATGATGGAGCTCAATCAATATGATCTCATTGCCTCGGGTTGTTTAATATTTTACGGTCTTGCTTTGGTAAACGGCAGCAAATACACCTTAGGTGAGGTAAAATACCTCGGCTATGCTGAAATTATTCTCGGCATTATCAATCTTTGGATGATCCGTTCAGGTTTGTTATTTTGGGCTATCGGGTTCGGTGTTTTTCATATTATTTATGGTGTAGCCATGTGGTGGAAATATGATCGAAATTCTGCTGAAGCAGAATTTGAGGAATCCGATTTTAAAATGGAGGAATAACATGAAGAACCCTATTGAACAATTAAGTAAAATTTTTGACAGCCGCGTCAGGCTTGGGATTATGAGTGCCCTCATTGTCAATGAATCCATCAATTTTAATGAATTAAAAGAATTGATCGAAGTGACTGATGGCAACCTGGCAAGTCATTTAAAAACACTGGAAGAAAATAAATTCATCAAAGTAGAAAAGGGTTTTCTTGGAAGAAAAACAAATACGACCTATACGATTACAAAATCCGGCAGTAAAGCTTTTAAAATACACCTGAATGCGCTCGAAAAATTGATCCGTTCAGTAAAATAATTTTTTTTGTACTTTCACTTTGAAATTCAAAGCACTTTTAAAAATAATAGAAATAGTGAAAACATTCCTCATAGCCTTACGCATCTGGTTTTTTACAGGTTTCCTGTTTGGTTTAAGCTTTATGCTATACCATATTGTTTTTAATATGGGTTTTTGGGCATTAGGTGTCGTCGTAGCTCTTTTAGCCCTTATTGGGAGTTTGCCCGTATTTGTCAGCCTGTTGATTATCCTGCCATTTATCAGGCGAGACTCCCGTTCTGTTCTGCAAAAGAAAATAAGGCTTTTCCTGGTTTGTGCTGTTTGGTGCGCCGCATATAGTTTTCCGGTTTCATTATTAAGTAGCAACATGTTAGATACAGAGCTGCTCACCACCGGCCTGGTGAGTTTTGCTGTATTGATGGTTTGTTCATTTTTTGCAATAATCATATCCTCTGATCCGCTTTCTTCCTATTTCAATTTATTTATTCAATCAATCAATAAAAACAATCAAATGGAAACAAATTCTCAACCAGAAAATTTACCTCTTACTCCGGAAAATCCCTCTAACAAGATTCTTTGGAAATCGATCATTACCGGGGTGTTGATCTTAGTGCTGCTTATTCCCGCAGCATTTATTTCCAACCTCGTATCGGAGCGGAAAGCCCGCCAGGCAGATGTTGTAACAGAAGTATCCGGGAAGTGGGCGCAGTCGCAGTTACTCACTGGCCCATACATTTATCTTTCATACAAAACAGTTTACCTGGATAAGGATAAAAAAGAAAATGAAGTAATCCATGACCTGGTTATTTTGCCGGAAATACTTGAAGTGAACGGGAAGGTATCGCATGAGGTTAGGAAGCGATCTATTTATAAAGTGCTTTTATACAAAGCTGATTTAACCAATACCGGCCAGTTCGAATTTAAAATTCCGAAGGAAATTGATAAAAACAGTATTCAATGGCAGGATGCAAAAATTTGTTACAGCCTTTCTGATTTTAAAGGGATCGAAGAAAAAATGGTTGTCCAATTCAATGGTACCAATTTTGAATTATCTCCCGGTTTGCCAACTTCTATATTGGGTCAAAAAGGATTGTCTGCTTCCATACCTCTGACTGCTAACAATGAAGGAATATCCAATTCGTTTAAAATGGATGTAAAAATAAAAGGGAGTGAACAATTGCATTTTCAGCCTTATGCAGGAAATAGCCGCTTTTCGATAAAATCTGATTGGAAAAATCCTTCTTTTGATGGCAGCGATCTTCCTTCTCAAAGAACAGTAAATGATAGTGGCTTTGTCGCAACCTGGAATTTTAATAAAGCGAATCTTCCCTTTGGAACTGTATTGAATGATTTTAAACTGGATCCGGGAAGCCTCTCCTTTGGCGTTACATTAGTACAGCCGGCTGATGGTTATGCTAAAACAGATAGAAGCATCAAATATGCTATTCTGTTTATCAGCCTTACCTTTTCATTATTCTTTATTATAGAGTTACTTCAGAAGAAACCCATTCACCCGGTACAGTATGTTTTGATCGGCCTTGCATTGATCATATTTTATACGCTTCTTTTATCGATGAGTGAGTTCATCACTTTTGACCTTGCTTACCTTATTGCAGCGTTGGCAACGATTCTGCTCATCAGTTTTTATGCATACGGACATTTTAAAAGTGTCAAAACTGCCAGTGTGTTTGGAAGCGTTCTGGCGCTTTTATATGGGTTCACATTTGTCTTGATCCGGTTAGAAGATACAGCTCTTTTATTAGGAAGTATTGGCCTGTTTATTATACTTGCCTTAGCGATGTATGCCAGTAGAAAGATCAATTGGTATGGCCAGAGGAATTTAATTTCCGGTGAGAAGAATATTTCCGGTCTTACGGGGTAGGTTTTCAGAAAATATATTTCTATCACTATTTTCTATTTTTTTTAAAATATTTTGGGTCATTTATTCCTTAAACTCTGATGTTGGTCATCTTCGAAAATGATGAAGAATTAAGGAGTTTCAGGTTTTTTTTTTAAATTGGATACTTCCAATTATCGGCTCCTGAGCCGATAATCGCCATTATCGGCTCTACAACCGATAATCTTCAATATCGGCTCTACAACCGATAATTGATAATATCGGCTTTATAGCCGATATTCGTTAAAAGATTCTTTCGAATGAAAGCAGTACTTACAGGAGATATTATTAATTCCAGGTCAAGGCCGGCGGTAGAATGGCAACCGATTCTAAAACGGATATTAAAGCAATATGGGAAGGAGCCGCTTCATTGGGAATTGTTCCGTGGGGATAGTTTTCAGTTAGCTTTGTCACCAGGAAAGGCACTGATGGCCGCTATTCATATTAAAGCAGGAATAAAGCAATTGTCTAATCTCGATGTACGCATAGCAATTGGTATTGGCACGCAGGACAAAAAATCACCCAGAATTACAGAGGCATCAGGGCCGGCTTTTGTCCGCTCGGGAGAATGTTTTGATAATTTGAAAAAACAAACCTTAGCTATTGCCTCTCCGGATGAAAGATGGGATGAAAACATGAATATGGTGATAACTATGGCTACTTTGTTCATGGATAACTGGAGTCCAAATGTTGCTTCTGTCATACTTAAAATGATTGAAAATCCGGAAATGAACCAGCAGGATATATCCGTGAAAATGAAAAAATCGCAAAGCACGATCAGTGAAGCCCTGAAGCGCGGCGGGTTTGAAGAAGTGAAAAAGATGGAAGCATTTTACAGAAAACAAATCGATACATTATGATTGCATTAGGAGTAAAATTGTTTCTGGCGCACATTTTTGGCGACTTTGTGTTTCAACCCGATTCATGGGTAACGCATAAAGTACAACACAAACAGAAGTCAGTTTATTTGTATCTGCATCTCCTCGTGCATCTGTTATGCCTTCTGGTTTTGCTTGGTTTTGATCTTAATTATTGGTTAGGCATTTCCATCATTATTCTAAGCCATTATATCATTGATCTGGCTAAACTTCATTTTCAAAATAAGTTCAATCAGAGCGCAATGTTTTTCCTGGATCAGTTGGCGCATATTGCCGTTATCTTGCTGGTTCTGCACATGTACCAGCCTTTTACTATTTCTTTAGCGTTTTTATATTCTACGCCGGTATTATTGTTTCTCACAGCTATTTTCATTGTCACTTTCGTGACAGCGATCATCATAAAAAATATCCTGTGCAATTGGAAATTTATTGAGCAAAGCCGGAATGAATCCTTGAAGAATGCCGGGAAATATATAGGCATGCTGGAACGCGTATTTATTTTTGGATTTGTTCTGTTACATCAATATGCTGCCATTGGTTTTTTGATCGCTGCAAAATCTATTTTCAGATTCAGCGATTTGAGCAGGGCGAAAGACCGGAAACTTACAGAGTACATCCTCGTGGGTACTTTATTGAGTGTGGTACTGGCTATCATCACGGCTTTCTTGTATCAATATGCCCAAGCGACGATTCAGAAATAAGAAGTGTGGAGTTTTGAGCTGTCAGCTAACAGCTATGAGCTAAACTTAGCCTCTATTTGCCGGCAATATAAATCCAAACGTACTGCCTACATCTGTTTTGCTTCTTACATGGATGGTTTCCTTATGTGCTTCAATAATGTGTTTCACGATGGATAAACCCAGTCCGCTGCCTCCTGCCAGGCGTGATCGCGCCATATCGGTCCGGAAAAAACGTTCGAAGACCCGGGGTAAAAATTCTTCAGCGATGCCATAGCCATTGTCGCTGATTTCCACCAAAATTTTTTTGCCATCTATTTTATAAGCGCTTCCTTCTATGGTACCATGTTGTTTTCCGTATTT
>JBBSSE010000269.1:0-4773 GCA_038242375.1 Chitinophagales bacterium | reverse complement strand
TCCCTGGGTAATTTAAACTAAGATAGTTATTAAGCCTTATTGGCTTATTTTTGTATAAACTTTTTAATGAACCAAACCATATTTGCAAAGGACCTTACAAAGATTTACGGAAAGAGGGTTGTAAACAACAAAGTATCTTTTGAAGTATCACAAGGTGAAATCGTTGGGTTGCTTGGCCCGAACGGGGCAGGAAAGACAACCTCTTTCTACCAGGTGGTTGGTTTGGTAAAACCTGATGATGGAAATGTTTATTTAAATGAAATAAATATTACCAAACTTCCCATGTACAAAAGAGCAAAGATGGGTTTAGGCTATTTGCCCCAGGAGGCAAGCATTTTTAGAAAGCTAACCGTTTCTGATAATATAGCTGCTGTGTTGGAAATGACCAAACTGACCAAAAGTCAACAGAAAGAGAAACTCGAATCGCTCCTTGATGAATTTAACCTCAATCATGTACGAAATAGTAATGGTGATGTGTTAAGTGGCGGAGAAAGAAGAAGAACAGAAATAGCCAGGGCACTGGCGGTAGATCCGAAATTTATTTTATTGGACGAGCCTTTTGCAGGAATTGATCCGATAGCTGTGGAAGATATTCAAAGTATTGTGACCAAACTGAAGTATAAAAATATAGGCATCCTGATTACGGATCACAATGTAAATGAAACATTGTCTATTTGTGACAGAGCGTATTTGCTTATTGAAGGAAAAATATTTAAAGAAGGAACCGCAGAAGAACTGGCGGAGGATGAACAAGTGAAGAGGCTGTACCTGGGTAGAAATTTTGAATTGAAAAGAAAGGATTATTTGCACCTGGATTCGATGAAATGATATGCTTATTTAGCAGGTTATACGAATCCGATAGAAACATTCAATATTTAAGGTCATTTTCAGAACTTAAATATTATTTATTATCAAAACAGATGTATGTTTATTTAAACAATATATTTATTCCGGAAGAGATAATCAGGCTTAAGTATGCACATAAATTAAAAAATAACCAACATTATTGAAACTCCTTTCACCAATAATATCACGATTAGCCCGGTTAAGATTATGGGGTGTTCAGAATTGGATAAAGTATCCGGTCTCTGCCCAAAGAAATGTATTGCAGCACCTTGTTACACAGGCTCAATATACAGAATTTGGCAGAAAGTATGGTTTCTCAAAACTATTTACGGTAAAGGATTTTAAAAATAAAATTCCTATTCATGAATATGAGGACATAAAACCTTACATCGAACGGATGATGGCGGGGGAAGAAAATATTTTATGGAATACACCCATTAACTGGTTTGCAAAAAGTAGCGGGACAACTTCCTCGAGAAGCAAATATATTCCGATAAGTGAGGAAACGTTGAAAGAGGTTCATTTTAAAGCATCCAAAGATCTTCTCACAAATTACTATGCAAATTTCCCTGAAAGCGAATTGCTGACGGGTAAAGGCCTTGTAGTTGGAGGAAGCCACCAGGTTAATAACCTTGCAAAAGATATTCAATATGGAGATTTAAGTGCCGTTTTAATGCAGAATACTCCTTTTTGGGGACACTGGATCCGCACACCGGAATTGAGTATAGCATTACTGGATGAGTGGGAAAACAAAATTGAACAACTTGCACAGAACACCATTCATGAAAATGTGACTTCTATAGCCGGTGTTCCAACCTGGACGATTATTTTAATAAAACGTATCCTTGAAATTACCGGTAAGCGAAATTTGAAAGAAGTATGGCCAAACCTGGAATTGTATTTACACGGCGGAGTGTCTTTTATCCCTTATCGCAAACAAGTGGAATCCCTGATTGGCGAACCGATCAATTATCTCGAAATTTATAATGCGAGTGAAGGTTTTTTTGCTGCGCAAAATATGCCCGATGATGATGGATTATTGCTTTTTACAGATCACGGTACTTTCTATGAGTTTTTGCCCATTGAAGAGTATCAAAAGCCAAATCCCAAAACAATCGGGTTGAATGAGGTGAAATTAAATAAGAATTATGCACTGGTAATCAGTAATAATGGTGGATTATGGCGTTACCTGATTGGTGATACAGTTCAGTTTACCTCTATCAGGCCTTTTAAAATAAAAGTGACCGGCCGGTTAAAACATTTCATTAATGCCTTTGGAGAGGAATTGATCATTGATAATTCAGATTCTGCAATTGCTACAGCGTGTGCAAAAACCGGGGCCATCGTATGCGATTATACAGCGGCTCCATTATATTTTTCGGAAAATGAAAACGGAACGCATGAATGGTTGAT
This sequence comes from Chitinophagales bacterium, assembly GCA_038242375.1. Classification (GTDB taxonomy): domain Bacteria; phylum Bacteroidota; class Bacteroidia; order Chitinophagales; family Chitinophagaceae; genus Ginsengibacter. Next base: position 2,514 of record JBBSSE010000269.1, on the reverse strand, counting down.
AGAATTTGATCAGAAGCCGGAAGATGTGGAGCTTTTTATACTTACGTTGGATAATTCTCTTAAAGAATTGAACAGCGACTATGAGGCAAAACGGTACAAGGATATTGCTTTGAGAATGCCCGTAGTTCATATTATGGAAAAAGGTTCCTTTAATAAATGGTTGAAGAGACAGGGTAAATTAGGTGGGCAACATAAAATTCCAAGATTAAGCAATGACCGCAAAATGCTGGAAGAGATTTTAAGACTTAAGTAAATAAGTGATTCTCGTTTAGCACAGCTCTTTTCAAAGTCAGAAGAATTTCATCTTGTAATTTTTTATATTTCAACAACGAAGTACTTGATTCTTAATCTGTATTTCATCTAAAATCAATACTCTTAAATTTTCTATTTAACCTTTCTTTAACCCCGTAACAAATACTTTTGCCAACTTAATAAGACTCATGAAGAAAATTACATTTATAATAATTGGTTGCCTGTTTTTCTCTATCTCTTTCGCTCAGGAAATAACAACAACATCGAATGATTCCAAAACAATTAAAATGACCAACCGTGCTGCAGATCATTTTATGTTGCAGGCATCTTATGATGGCTGGGGAGGAATGCCTGATAGTATCAGCGGCCACCAAAAAGGGTTTTCACGTGGATTTAGTGCGTATTTTATGTTTGACAAGCCATTCAAAGGCTCTCCAAAATATAGTATTGGAATAGGTGCCGGTATCAGTACAAGTAATATGTCCTTTAAAAATATGGATGTGGACCTGAAATCTTCCAAATCATTACTTCCTTTCACACAGGTAGATTCCACCAATCATTTTAAAAAATACAAATTAGCCACCAGCTACCTTGAAGTTCCATTGGAATTAAGATATACAGCTAATCCGGGTAATATAAATAAAAGCCTGAAAGCAGCTCTTGGTATTAAAGTAGGTACGCTGGTAAATTCCCATACAAAAGGAAAAACACTCCAGGACAAGAACAATAATACAATCAGCTCTTACACTGAAAAAATCAGCAGCAAAAAATACATTAATAGTACTCGTTTTAGCGCAACTGCGAGAGTAGGTTACGGCATTGTTTCCCTCTTTGGTACTTACCAATTGAACAGCGTTTTAAAAGAAGGTGTTGGTTCACCTGACATGAAATTGTACCAGGTGGGGATTACGATCAGTGGTTTATAGTTTATAGTTCAGAGTTCGGAGTTCAGAGTTCGGAGTTCGGAGTTCGTAGTTCAGAGTTTGGAGTTCGTAGTTCAGAGTTTGGAGTTCGTAGTTCAGAGTTTGGAGTTCGTAGTTACGGCTCATAGCACACAGCTCATAGCTACAACCTAATAGCTACAACCTAATACCTACCTATTCCCCATTCCAACATTTCCTTGTATTTTTGCTTTCTAAAAACATTTTATATTGATTGAGAAAAAAGTAGATTATACTATCCCTATCAATGCAGTTTTGGTAGGGATCATCCGACAGGGACAAACGGAGGAAACAGAGAAGGAATACTTAGATGAATTGGCATTTCTTGCAGAAACTGCCGGTGCTACAACTGTTAAAACCTTCATGCAAAGACTGGAACATCCTGACAGCAAAACATTTGTCGGGAAAGGAAAGCTGGAGGAAATCAGGCTGTATGTAGAAAGAAAACCAGTGGAGCTTGTTATTTTCGACGATGAACTTTCCGGTTCCCAGATAAATAATATTGAAAAAGTACTAAAAGTTTCTACCATTGACCGCAGTGATCTGATCCTGGATATTTTTGCAGCGAGAGCTCAAACCGCCCAGGCAAGAGTTCAGGTTGAATTAGCGCAATACCAATATATTTTACCCCGCCTGAGAGGAATGTGGAAACACCTTGAAAGACAGGAAGGAGCTATAGGTTCGAGAGGTCCGGGTGAAAAAGAAATTGAAACGGATAGACGGATTATCAAGGATAAGATCACCTTTTTGCGTAAGCGTCTAAAGGAAATAGACCAGCAGGCATTTACTCAAAGAAAGGACCGTGGAGAATTCGTTCGCGTAGCCCTTGTGGGTTATACAAATGTGGGTAAATCCACCATCATGAATATTCTGAGTAAGAGTGATGTATTTGCTGAAAATAAATTATTTGCCACCCTGGATACCACTACACGTAAAGTAGTGATCGGGCATACTCCTTTCCTTTTAAGCGACACGGTAGGATTTATCCGCAAGCTTCCCCATCATCTTGTAGAAAGTTTTAAAAGCACGCTGGACGAAGTACGTGAGGCAGATATTCTGTTGCACGTAGTCGATATTTCTCATGCACGTTATGAGGAGCAATTGGCTGTAGTGAACAAGACATTGCACGATTTAAAGAGTGATGACAAGCCCATCATTACCATTTTTAATAAAATGGACTTGTATGAAAAGAACACCTACGATGAATGGTTAGAGCCGGAAATAAAAGAGCAATTGCTGAAAGATCTGGAAACGAAATGGATGGAACAAACACAGGGAAATTGTGTTTTTATGTCCGCTACGGAAAAAACACACATTGATG
>JBBSSE010000268.1:0-4778 GCA_038242375.1 Chitinophagales bacterium | reverse complement strand
TGATTGGATAGAATCAGTCAGGGCTGCCTGATCTTCCCACCAGCTTATAAGTTTTTTAAAACTTATAAGCCATTGAAAGGGCAAATCATTTTCAGCCGGAAAAGAATTATTCTTATAATAGTTGATATATGGCATACTATTAATTAAATACTTGTTTGAGTAACAAATTACCAGAAACGAAAAATTCTTATTTTACAAAATTAGAAAAATAAAAATACAATACTTCGTTTTTGATGCATCTAAATTTTCACACATTAGTTGGGGACCGCAACGTAATTTTTAAGCTTAAAGCTTAAATGGCGGTTTTTTATACGGGGAAGCTTGTACTTGTTACGGCTCTTTTTTTTATTGCAATTTCTCAAACAATTGCTTTAGCCGATCAGGCTGAATTCCTTTAGTTGTTTCAATTTCTAAAAAATAGTTCTTTTGCCAGGACTGTGTTTTTTTTGCCTGATCGCTGACTGTTTTATCCCAGGGAGGATAAACTCTTATACCGCGTTTTCCTTCTTTTCCATTCCGCGAAATGATTCTCTTATCGGCTAAAACGGACATTGGAAAAATAAACAGTCCTGTCTCATCGCCTTTTATTGCGGCAATGATGATAAAATGAAGATTGTCTTCAATCTCAAATGGAACTGTTTTTCCCTGTTCATTTCTTTTCCAAATGGTTACAAACTGGCCGGTTTTCGCGGGCGTTATTTTCGCAAGTCGGAATTGAATATTCATTTCATTTATAGTAACGTAAGATGCATCGTATTCTGCACTTTCATCATTAGGTGAATAGTTCTGAATAAATAACCTATTGGGTAGAAACACGGTTTCATTTATTCTTTGAAGTGTTGCGGGAAATTGATCTGTCATTGATTCTATTTTTTATTCCATGCGTTCCTGTATTCTCCTTTTTAGAAAACCGATCGGTAAAACTGCACTTTTTTCCTTTAAATAAAACATCTTATGGCTTAAGACCGATAAGTTGCCAATAGATATTTGCTAATACTGTTTTTTTTGACCTCGACCTTCTTTTGTGGCCTAACAAACTTCCTGATAGCAGTCGGTGTAGGCACCGCAAATTGTGAGTCGATGTTTTTATTATTTTTAAGTTTTAAAACGTAACTACCTCCAAATAATTCCCGCCACTCATACAAACTATTGATGAAATTACTCCGGATAATTATGCAATGTGATTCGATACTGAAATTAATACTGTCTATATTTATGATTACATCATTCTTTTCACACTATCTTTAAATTCCAATTTGATTTAAAAATCATAACTAATCATTCAAATTACAGGAATGAAAAATCAGACACATTTATTAAAATTTATTGAATCATGGAATTTCACGCTTCCTCCTCTCGATAAACTTGTTTTCTTACCCAAGGAAGTGAAAGGGTCAGAACATAGTCCGTTTAAGATAGCACTTATTGATACTGGGATAAACATATCACATCCTGGTTTTAAAAATGCCAGGATCATAGCAAAAGATTTTACAGAAGGACAAAACCTGGAAGATGAATTAGGGCACGGAACGCATTGTGCTGGAATTTTGATTTCACAGTGTGATCGTGAACTCATTGGACTCTGCCCTGAAGCAACACTCTATTCAGCAAAAATATTGGGAAGAATAAAACGAGACAAATCAAAGACAGAACAATCGATCGTTAACGCCTTCAAATGGGCTATCGCTGAAAATGTGCATGTCGTTTTAATGACCTTGGGATGCCGCCGGGGCAATAATGGGATTAAAGAAATTATCGAAAAGGCTTTACAGAAAGGCATAAAAATTATTGTTTCGGCAGGAAACCACAATGGTAGTTTGCCACTTTTCCCAGCAACCTTGCCCGGGGTTATTTGTGTTTCTGCCCTTGGTAAAAATGGCTTGCCACTCCCGGAATGCTACCAGGGAGAATTGGTAGATGTTTTCGCGCCCGGGGAATCGATACGCTCTGCCTATTTTACTAATTGGCAGGAGATGAGTGGTTCTTCACAAGCGGCAGCGGTATTTTGTGGACTTATGGTGGCCGATTTTTTAAAATTAAAAAAATAAAAGAAAAATATTATATCCCTATTTGAAAATTACAAACCACCGCTTACACATTCCATATTGCCGCTTACAAAACCTTTCCACACCGGATACGAACTTTCCTTATATCTCTTTAATATCTAAACTACCTTGAACATCTAAAATTTATTATATGAACAACGAACCAATTATTAAAGAAATTGTAACGCTGGAAAACAGCGAACTTCGCAAAATCGCCGATCGTGTGGTCACCACAGCAATTTTGGCGGCGCAAAAAGTTTCCGTAGAACAAGGGCTGAAGCCCGCAAAGGAAAGTTTTGAAGCAATTATGCTGACACGCATAAAATCATTTGACCCCAAAAAAATGAAGGCCATTAAAGAAAAGGTCACGCCGCTTTACAACGCTCCTATTGGAGTAAGGACAGCACTTTATGGAGAATTGGGAAAAATCGATCTTAAAAAAACTACTAGTGTCGAGGCTGCAGTACGCAAACTTGAACCAGTAAAAATCAATCTAAAACTTTTAGGTTTGCCTATCCTTCCAAAGGGAGTTGATCTCACGGATTCTAACTTTAAAAAACAGTTGGACTTGAAGAAAAATTTAATGAATTTTCAAAATATCACTGGTATAAATGCCATAACCGGAAGCGGATTAGCTAGCAATCAAAGCGAAGGCATGAAGGATGATGCCGATGTAGATGAAGATAATTACACTCCACAAGCGGTTACTGATAAATTAGGCCTTTACATTTCCCGCATAAAATGCGTAGATGAAACCGGTAGCAGCTTTGAGGAACGGTGGGGAAGCGACGAAATCGCATTGGCGGGAGTTTCGGTGGATGAAGATGGTGACACCAAAAAAATTAATGAACATTATGTCGGAGGAGGATTTGACGATGGGGATAGTAAAAATTACAGACCTCACTGGCAATGGTATTGGTTCAATATGAGAGAGGGCAATATTTGGCCAAAATCTTATTTTTTAACTTTTATTTTGATCGAAAAAGACAATGGCGGCGCAGCCTCTTTTATACAAACGATGTGGGATAAGGTTAAAAAAGAAGTTATGACAGCTTTATCAGATATTGGTTCGACATGGGGCCCGTTGGGTACTGTTATTGGAGCAGCAGTTAGTTATGCTGTTGGTAAAATAGTGGAATGGTTTATTAACTTGTGGAATGACGATATATTTCGTCCAAAGACTATTAGTTGCACAGTTCCTGCTTACAGCGCAAGATGGACAAAAAACGGTAAATGGGGTTATACAACCTCTCCGGTAATACAAAACCATTTTACAGGCCATGATGGGCATTATTTCATAGAGTATTATTGGCGTTTGTTTTCGTAAAAATGTTATGATAAAAAATAGCTTAGTAAATACAATATTAGCGGTTTAAATATTGTTTCCCTTGCTATTGTAGCCCAAAGTAATTAATAAATTCTTTTCAAACTTTTACGAATTCAGTTTTTTTACAAAAGTTCATTGAAAGTGATTTCAATGAACTTTTTTTGTAGAATGAACACATAGCGTGTGTTTAAAAAGAAAGAATATAAAACCTAATTATTTTTCTCCGCGGAGGAGAATCCAGCGTAATCTTTTGTTTTATCCTGTAAGAAAACAGTTTGTATAGGATGCGCTAATTTGATATCTTTTTTCTGAAAGGTTTCCAGGATTTCCAGGAAGATTCTTTGTTGCTTATCCATATACACTGTATAGTCCGCTCCAGGAATATAAAACACAAATTCAAAGTCAAGTGAGGTGTTTCCAAAGTTCATAAAATGTCCACGGTCATAACGCACGTCTTTATCAACCTGGATAATATCCTTCACCAGTTGCGGAATCTCTTTGACCACTTCTGCCGGTGTTTGATGAACGACTCCAAGCTTAAACACTACACGCCGTTTTTGCATCCGGCCAAAATTATGGACACGTGAATCTGTGAGATCTTTATTGGAACAAATTAATTGCTCGCCGCTTAAAGTATTAATTCTGGTTGTCTTCAACCCGATAGCTCCTACTACTCCGGCCTTATCATCAAAGATGATAAAATCTCCTATCTCAAAAGGCTTATCAAAGTAAATGATAAAATAACTGAAGAGATCGCCCAAAATAGTTTGTGCCGCCAGGGCTATCGCAATACCACCAATTCCCAGACCGGCAATCAGGGTACCTATATTGTACCCCATATTATCCAACAGAAAAACAAAGCCGACAATCCAGATAGTAATATTGATGATTAAAACGAGTCCATTGGCCTGTTTTTTTCTTGCTTCGCTATCCTCCTTTTCTTCCAGTTTGCCAAAAATCAGATGCCTGACTACTGCAGTAACGCTTCTTAATATATAGAACATCACCACAATCCAAAACACAATTTTCAGCTTACTCATTATTACTTCCGGAATAGTCAAATAATAAATAGCTGAATAAATTACAAAAACATAAACAACAGGAATAACGGAATGTTCTATGCCGGCAACGATGACATCGTCAATTGTCGTGGACGTTTTCGCCGCCCATTTTTTTAGCTGACCTACTACTACCTTTTTCAAGGCATACAATATAATTCCACCCACGACAATTATCCCAAGCGCAACCATCCAATCTTGAAAACTGTTTCCATAAATAAGCTCTTGCCACCAATTATTCATAATTCAAATTCTTTTAAATAAAATATTCCTGAGTGTGAAATAAAATTTCAAATTCAGGAACACTTAATGAAACCAATATCTCTAAGGTAACTTAATGTGTATGGA
>JBBSSE010000267.1:0-4805 GCA_038242375.1 Chitinophagales bacterium | reverse complement strand
TTGGCTCATCCAGGAAAGACGCGTAGAGCTTGGTTTTGAATCACAACGCTTCAATGATCTTAAAAGATGGGGCATTGCAAAATCATTCCTGACCGGTCTGGGAAAAAACTTCCAGGATAAAAATATGGTCTATCCAATCCCACAAGGAGAAATAGACAAATCCGGTGGAAGTATTACACAGAATCCAAATTATTAAATACATGGTGGTTTTTCTGGAAAAGGTTGTTAATGTGCTGCCGAAAGGCATGCACATTACCTCCTTTTTTTTACACACCGTGCTTTTTTCAACCTTTTTTTATCTATACTATTTTGAAAAATAAACATTCATTGTTTGAAGGGAAATATCATCCAAAAGGGCGGCCTTTTATCCTGGTGGCAATAGGGTGTCTTTTGCTTTTAGCAGGTTGTAAAAAAAGCGAAGGTACAGTAGCACCTCCGACACCACCTGTTGTTCCACCAGTAATTATAGTTCCCCCTGTCACTGTTCCGGGCATTTTGAATACGGCACATTTAGAGAAGCTGACTGTACCGGTTACCTTTCCAAACGGGGCGAAAGCTTTGGGAGTTTATATCTATGCAGATGCACCAAATTACACTCCGGCTTTTGCAGCAGGTGAAGGATTTACCTGCGTGGACGATGTGGCAAGAGCCGCTTTCATACACACCCGCAATCCAACTTTTTCTACGGATACCCTTGTTCAAAAAAGAGCTTTTGGGATGATTGATTTCATACTGAATATGCAATCGGATAACGGCTATTTTTATAATTTTTTGAATACCGGAAACACCATTAACAAAGGAGGTATTACAAGTATCAATGAGCCCAAATGGTGGAGTTGGCGCGCGCTTCAAACCTTAACGGAGGCCTACAATGTAGTCAAGACAAAAAATAGTCCTCTCGCTGATAAAATGTTGCTATCCGCGGATAAACTGGTAGCGAGAATCAAATCTGACCTGGCAAACTTGCCTAAAACAACCACTCAAATAGAAGGACTTACCATTCCTGAATGGCTACCGGAAGGAGCTGACCAGGCGGCAACACTTATTCTTGGCCTGGTTGCATATTCCAACATAAAATCCGATGCAGTTATAAATGATTACATCAAAAAATTAGCGGATGGAATTGTCCTCATGCAATTCGGGGATAAAGACAATTTCCCTTATTCCGCTTTTATAAGTTCAGGCAATACATGGCATGCCTATGGAAGTTTCCAGGCGTATGCACTCTTTAAAGCGGCAGATTTTTTAAAGATGCCTGTGTACAAAGAAAAAGCTCTGGCAGAGGTCGATCATTTTTACCCCTGGCTAATTCAGAATGGATATAAAAACTCATTTGATCTCACCAAAGCAAATGGTGTATTTACTTCACAAAATGAAAAGGAATTTGAACAGATAGCTTATGGATTCAGTCCGTACATTTTCGCTGCAGTGGAAGCATATAGGATCACCAAAGATGCAAAATATGCAGATATAGCCGGCCGCCTTGCCGCGTGGTTCTTTGGAAAAAACTCCGCTAATACAAAGATGTTTTCTATAGAAACCGGTCGCTGTTTCGATGCAATATTCACAGGGAATCAGGTTAATAAAAACTCAGGAGCGGAATCAACAATCGAAGCACTCCTTTCCATGCAGCAGGTAAGCGGAGAAGCAGCAGTAAAGGCTGCTATGGAAAAATATCAATAATTATTTCTTATTGAAATCAAATTAAGAGAATGTATGAAAGACATAGCAAAACGATTTTCACAAAATCCTCTCCTGGCACCGGGTGATTTAAAACCAAGTACAGATGGACTGGAAATAACCTGTCTATTAAATCCGGGAGCTTTCAGGTATGAGGGCAAAATATGGCTTCTCATCCGGGTGGCAGAAAGACCTGCACAAAAGGATAACATCATTTCTTTTCCGATACTTACCGGTGAAGGAACCATTAAAATAATAGAAATTGATAAGAATGATCCTGACCTAATACCAAATGATGCCCGTGTGATCAATTATAAAGGAAAAGATTATTTAACGACTCTCTCCCACCTGCGTTTAGTGTGCAGTGATGATGGGATTTCTTTTTTTGAACCGGAAGGTTATTCGCCTATTATGGGTGAAGGAATTTTACAAACTTTCGGTGTGGAAGATTGTCGTGTAACTTTTTTAGAAAATAAATATTACCTCACTTTCACGGCAGTATCTGATAATGGTGTGGGTGTGGGATTAAAGACTACAACCGACTGGAAACATTTCGAATCTCATGGAATGATCTTACCGCCGCATAATAAGGATTGCGCCATTTTTGAAGAGAAAATTAATGGTCTCTATTATATGCTGCATCGTCCAAGCAGCGTTGATATTGGCGGCAATTTTATCTGGCTGGCAGAATCGCCCGATGGTACACATTGGGGTAATCACAAATGCCTTATCAAAACCAGAGAAAATGCCTGGGATAGTGCACGTGTAGGGGCAGGAGCAGCTCCAATTAAAACAGAGAAAGGATGGCTGGAAATTTATCATGGTGCTAATGGCGATCACCAGTATTGCCTGGGTGCTTTTTTAATGGATATAAATGATCCCTCAAAGGTAATTGCCCGCACAGAAGATCCGATCATGATCCCTTCAGAACAATATGAATTAACCGGATTTTTCGGGAATGTCGTTTTTACAAACGGGCACATTCTGGAGCCCGATGGAGATACGCTGACCATTTATTATGGGGCTTCAGATGAAGTAGTCTGTGGTGCCCGATTTTCTATCCGTGACATCCTTGCACGACTAAATTATAACCATGTTTAAAAAACTCCAAACTGAAGTCGCACACTTCAAAAGCCAGCCGCATAATTTTAAAATCCTGGTACTGACAAACCTCGTGTATGCATTCGTGTTACCTGTGATCGATATTTTTGTAGCTGCATACATTATGCGAAATTCCAATGATCCCACCAAGGTAGTGATCTATCAATTGACTATTTACACGGGCATCCCCATTACCTTTCTGCTGAATGGTTATTTACTTAAGAAAATCAACATCAAGAAATTGTATTCTGCCGGCATGATGCTAAGCGGTGTCTCCATGATTATTATGATGTCTATTAAAACATTGGATCTCTGGGGAATTGGTTTTGCGGGTATCACTATGGGGCTGTCTTTTGGCTTTTATTGGGCTAATAGGGATTTCCTTGCTTTGGCAACAACAAATGACCGGAACCGGAATTATTATTATGGATTAGAAACGTTTTTTTATACCATTATTGCCGTGGTCATTCCGGTTACTATAGGTTGGTTTATTGAATCCAAAGGGGAAGGTGTTTTTGTAAAACAAGCCTACCTGATCATTACCGGATGTGTTTTTATTATTACCATATTGGCTTCAATTGTTTGCTTCCGCGGAAAGTTTGAGAATCCCTTACCTCGCAAATTTGTATTTTTTAAATTCCATCCATTGTGGTATAAATTATTGGTGCTGGCCTTATTAAAAGGATTGGCGCAAGGCTTCCTCGTAACCGCGCCTGCTATGCTCATCATGCTTTTATTAGGCAAGGAAGGAGCATTGGGAACGGCGCAATCTGTGGGAGCAATTATAGCCGCTGTCATCATGTATGTGATTGGCCGCTTGTCCAAACCGGAAGACAGAATTAAAATATTTGCCACAGGTCTTATTTTATTTGCAGTAGGCGCCATATTTAATGGTGTTTTATACGATGCTACGGGAGTAGTTATTTTTATCCTGTTATTATTAATTGCCAAACCATTAATGGATCTTGCGTATTTTCCCATACAATTCAGGGTAATTGATATTGTTTCAAAAATTGAAAAAAGAGGAGAATATGCTTATATTTTGAACCATGAGGCGGGCTTATATGTTGGCAGATTTTTAGGTGCCGGAACATTCCTCGTAATTGCCTACACGGTCTCTACAGAAGGAGCTTTGCGCTATGCAATAATCATTATCGCCATTCTGCAATTAGCGTCTATTTGGGTAGCAAAAAACATTATCGCCCAGGGTAAGAAACTGGCTCCGGATGAGGTAGAAGAGGTGGATGAACAAATCCTGAATATTGTAGCGGAAGATATTGTGTAATTTATTAAAGTTTTAAAAAAAATGTCCCATATTATGAGAATTATTTTGATCATTTGTTTGACCTGTTCCATATTTATTTCCTGTAAAACGCATAAGGCTGTAGGTGTGGAGCAAAAAGATTTAAAAAGAGTGGATGCGATGGCGCAATTGCCGCAACCTTTTAAAATAATAGACTTCTATACCCTCTCCCACGCTTTTGACAGCACAGTGTATGATTTTAACGCAACAGGAAAATACTGGCCGCTTGTATGGATCGATAGCAGCCATAAAAATTTCGATCAAAATGTTGTAGGCTTGTATACTGCCATTGGAGATGTACGCCAGGGTAAAAATAACAACGGCATGTTCCATGAAGCCCTGGCAACAATGGGTGCCACACTGGGGGCCACTTTAGTAGGAATAGATAAGAGCAATCAGAAGAATATGAATTATGTAAAAATGCTCAAAAACTATTTCAATAGAGAAACCGGTTGGGATATTATGATGAATAATACCGCGCCGGAAGTGGCTTTGTTGGGCGGTGGTTACGGGCGTGACTGGTGGTACGATGTGTATCCGAATGTATTATTTTATGCTGTTTATGACCTATATCCCCATGAACCCGGTTTTGATGAAATAGCCAAAAGCATCGCGGATAAATTTTACCTGGCCGATTCCATCCTTAACGGCAATTACAATTATTCCTTTTTTGATTATGGAAAAATGAAGCCTGTAACGAATAATATTTGCGCCCAACCCG
>JBBSSE010000266.1:0-4817 GCA_038242375.1 Chitinophagales bacterium | reverse complement strand
GTAAATACCGGTGGTTTTTCGGTAGAGGAATTAGCGCAGATTGAAGCGCATGCAATGGCATTAGGAGTAACCTCACATAAAACAGTGGACGCTACGAAAAGTTATTACGATAATATCGTCAAATACCTGATTTATGGAAATGTTTTAAAAAACAATACCTATCCGTTAAGTGTAAGCGCAGAAAGGGTTTCACAGGCGATTCATATTGCGGAGCATGTGAAAGAAATTGGCGCTGACGCGGTTGCACATGGTAGTACCGGTGCAGGAAATGACCAGGTTCGTTTTGATATGATCTTTCATATTATGATCCCGGGAATTGAGATTATAACCCCCATCAGGGATAAACAACTTTCCCGCCAGGAAGAAATTGATTACCTGGTTTCTAAAGACGTCGATATGGATTTTTCAAAATCTGTGTATTCGATCAATAAAGGATTATGGGGAACAAGTGTAGGCGGAAAAGAAACGCTTACTTCGAATGGGATGCTTCCGGAAAGTGCCTGGCCTACACAATTATCAAAAGAGGAACCGGAAAATATTATCCTTCATTTTGTGAAGGGAGATTTAACCGGCGTAAATGACGAAACATTTGAACATCCCGTACAGGCAATTCAATATTTGCAAAAACTTGCCGGTGGCTTTGCCATTGGTCGTGATGTACATGTGGGAGATACCATTATTGGGATCAAGGGTAGAGTTGGGTTTGAGGCTGCAGCTCCGATGTTGATCATTAAAGCACATCATGCTTTAGAAAAACATGTTCTTACAAAATGGCAATTAACTTTAAAAAGTCAATTAGCTGATTTTTACGGAAACTGGCTGCATGAAGGCCAGTTACTGGATCCTGTTATGCGCGACATCGAAGCATTCCTAACATCAGCCCAGGCGCATGTTACAGGAAAAGTGTTCCTGCATTTAATGCCATATCGTTACCAGGTTACAGGCATTGAGTCTCCTTTTGACTTAATGAGTAGTAAATTTGGAAAATACGGAGAAATGAATACAGGTTGGAGTGGCGAAGATGTGCGGGGATTCAGTAAAATATTTGGTAATCAGACAGCTATATACCAGGCTATAAAAAATCAAAGTTAATGAAGAAAATTAAAGCAGGAATTATTGGTGGAGCAGGATATACAGGCGGAGAATTGATCAGGTTATTGGTGAATCATTCATTGGTTGATATCACTTTTGTGCATAGTAAAAGCAATGCTGGCAAACAATTACAGGAGGTGCACCAGGATCTGACGGAAGAGATGGTTTTCGCCAGTGAATTGGAAACAGACGTAGATGTCCTTTTTCTTTGTGTTGCCCATGGCGATTCGGAGAAGTTTTTAGAAGAAAATACGATCCCTGATCATGTGAAGATCATTTCACTTTCACAGGATTTTCGATTAAAGGATCATGGACAATTTCAAGGGAAGGAATTCGTTTATGGCCTTCCCGAAATAAACCGGGAAGAGATTGTTCAGGCAGATAATATCGCCAATCCCGGCTGCTTTGCAACTGCAATTGAACTGGCATTATTGCCTATTGCGAAACAAGGTTATTTAACCGATGTTTACGCAACAGGTATTACAGGTTCCACAGGTGCAGGGCAATCCATGTCAGAAACCTCACATTTTTCCTGGCGGGAAAATAATGTCCAGGCATATAAATCCCTGGCACATCAGCATATCAATGAAATAATAGAAACCTTGTCTTCCGTTTCTGAAAATGGAACTCCTGACGCATCCATACATTTTGTTCCCTGGCGCGGGAATTTTACAAGAGGTATTTTCATTACCGCTCAATTAAAATGCACCGAAACATTGACTGAAATGTATCGTATTTATGAGAAGTTTTATGAAGGTCATCCATTTATTAAAGTAAGCCGGGAACCAATTTTCTTAAAACAGGTTGTGAATACGAATAATTGTTTTGTGAACATGGAAAAAGTAGGAGATATTTTGGTGGTGCATTCGGCTATTGATAATTTACTGAAAGGTGCCAGCGGACAAGCGGTTCAAAACATGAACCTGATGTTTGGAATAGAAGAAACAGAAGGACTGAAATTGAAGGCGAATTATTTTTAGTAGGGATAATCCTCGCGATTATCCAAATTGATCGCAGATCAATTTCCATTTTCACAAAGTGAAATTCAATAATTAAACGAATATAAAAAATGAAATTATTTGACGTTTATCCTATCAACAATATCAACATCGTAAAAGCAAAAGGCTCTTATGTTTGGGACGATAAAGGAACAGAATACCTGGATATGTATGGCGGCCATGCTGTTATTAGTATTGGTCATACAAACCCACATTGGGTAAAGCGTATTGAAGAGCAGTTAGAGAAAATTGCTTTCTATTCCAACTCCATTGAAATTCCATTACAACAGGAATTAGCCGATAAATTGGGCAAATTATCCAGTAAAGAAGATTACCAGTTATTTCTTTGTAACTCCGGAGCCGAGGCAAATGAAAATGCCTTGAAACTTGCATCTTTTTACAATGGACGTAAAAAAGTTGTCGCTTTTAAAAAGGGTTTTCACGGACGTACTTCTTTGGCTGTTGCAGCTACTGATAATCCGTCCATTGTAGCGCCGGTCAATGAAACGAACAATATTATTTTTCTTCCTTTTAATGATGAAAGGGCCTTAATTGATTATTTCAAGGTCCATGGTTCCTATGTGTCTTCCATTATTATAGAAGGCATTCAGGGAGTGGGTGGTATCAGGGAGGCAACTGTTTCTTTCCTGCAACTGATCCGTAAACTATGTGACGAATTCAATACAGTATTTATCGCTGATTCTGTGCAATGTGGTTATGGCAGAACAGGTCGTTTTTACTCTCACGACTATGCTGGCGTAGAGGCGGATATTTATTCTATGGCGAAAGGAATGGGTAACGGTTTCCCGATCGGCGCCATTTCTATTTCTCCTAAAATAAAACCAAAGCATTCCTTGCTGGGAACCACTTTTGGAGGAAATCATTTGGCGTGTGCCGCTGCTATCGCAGTTTTAGAAGTGATGAAAAAAGACAACCTGATGCAGAATGCTACTAAGGTTGGGGATTATTTATTCGAGGAGATCAGTAAGATCGAAGAGCTGGAAAATGTTCGCGGCAGAGGATTGATGATCGGGTTTGATGTGCCCGAAGAATTGAAAGATTTAAGAAAGAATCTATTGCAAAAGCATCAGATATTTACAGGAGTCGCTTCACCAAATGTCATTCGTTTATTACCTGCGCTTAATTTGTCAAAAAAAGAAGCGGATAAATTTCTTGACGCTTTAAAAGAGGAAGTAAGTTTTCTGCTTTCTGAAAATAAAGAGGTGGAAACAGCGATCAACCATTAATCATAAAATAAAAAATAGTTTGAAAAATTTTCTTTCTGTAAAAGACACTAATGGTCAAATGGATGAATTGGTGTCACAGGCTTTGGAGTTTAAGAAGAATCCTGTATTGAGCAATCAATTGGGGAAAGGTAAAAGAGTTGGTTTGTTATTTATGAATCCAAGTATGCGTACCCGTTTGAGTACACAGATTGCTGCGCAGAATTTAGGAATGGAAGCCATCGTTTTTAATGCTTCCGGTGATGGCTGGCAATTGGAATTTGAGGATGGCGCTATTATGAATGGAAGTACGGTTGAACATATAAAAGATGCCGCTCCGGTTTTAGGAAGTTATTTTGATATTTTGGGTGTGCGGACTTTCCCTACCTTGAAAAACCGGGAAGACGATTATGCGGAGAAAGTAATCAATCAGTTTGTACAATATTCCGGCATTCCGGTCATTAGCCTGGAAAGTGCGACAGTACATCCGCTGCAAAGTTTTACTGATGTGATTACAATTTCAGAAGAGTTATTGATCAATAAAATAGCCAGGCCAAAAGTAGTATTGACATGGGCACCGCACGTAAAGGCTTTGCCCCAATGTGTGGCCAACAGTTTTGCCGAATGGATAAATGCCTGGGGGAAAGCGGACTTTGTGATCACCCATCCCGAAGGTTATGAACTGGACAAGAAATTTGTGCAAAACGCACAGGTAACTCATAACCAGGACGAAGCGCTTGCAGGTGCCGATTTTGTGTATGTAAAAAACTGGAGTAGTTACGAGGATTATGGAAAAATAATCCCGGTGCAGGAAGATTGGATGCTGAATAATCAGAAAATGGCTGCTACCAATAACGCGAAAGTGATGCATTGTCTGCCGGTAAGAAGAAATTTGGTCATAAGGGATGAAGTACTTGACGGCGAAAATAGTATTATTACAAGACAGGCAGGAAATAGGGTGTGCGCAGCGCAGACGGTGCTTAGTGAGATTCTGAAAAATATTTGATAAGGAGGTTACTTGAAGAGGAGCGAATAAAATATTCGAAACTTTTATTTATCTATTGAATAAATCAGTTGCTATAGTGGAAATTATTTTGAAAAATAAAATTGACCAGGATAAAATAGAGGCTTTACTTCAGTTTTTAAAGTTTTTAAATATAGAAGCGATTGTGAAGCATGAATATCTTTTAAAAGAAAGGAAAAAAGTTGACTTTTCTTTATCTGATGGATTTTGGAAAGATTATTCTATAGATGGATATCAATTACGAAAACAGTCCTGGAATATCATTGAATAAGGTTTGCTTTTAATCAATAAGTAAAGGATTCTTATTTATTCATTGGACTATTGAACTTCGATAGTTATGACTTTCAAGTGGTTTTTATTCTGAATTGCCACATGGTAAACCTGTGGAATAAAGGAATAAACTTAAAGGGCTTTAGCCCAAAACTGGATTTGTCAGTTCTGGTTTTTAGAGAAATAATAAAGGCGAAATTTGGGCTAAAG
>JBBSSE010000265.1:0-4833 GCA_038242375.1 Chitinophagales bacterium | reverse complement strand
GAATGAAATGTATAGCTTTTACTATTATCCTTTTTCAAATTCCATCCGTTTTGAAAGAAAGTCTGGGACAGTATTAGGTTTCAATGAGAATGGTCAGCCAAATTTCATTGTTTTAAAATGGGGTAAAGGCCATATTTACCTGCATGTGGCACCGCGGGCATTTAGTAATTATTTTTTATTGACGGGCAATAACCTGGATTATTACAAATACGTTTTATCCACCTTGCCCACTGATCCTTCTTATTTTATCTGGGATGAATATTACAAATTAAATCCGTCAAAGAGAGTGCAGAATAAAAGTGGTAAAAGTACTTTCTCTACTTTAAGTGCTATAAAACAACACCCTTCTTTGTTATGGGCTTTTTGGATTACCGTGGTAGGAATAGTGCTTTTTGTGATTTTTAATAGTAAAAGAAAACAAAGGATCGTCCCGGAAATTCCCCCAAATTCGAATGCTACCGTGGCGTTCACAGAAACGATCGGCAGGTTGTATCTGCAACATAAGGACAACTGGAATATTGCCGACAAGCAAATCACTTATTTTTACGAAAAAATCAGGAATAATTATTTCATTAGTACCACCAATGTGAATGAAGAATTTTTAATTTCCCTTTCAGGAAAAAGTGGTGTGCCGCTGGAAGAGACCTCCGGCCTGTTCGACCTCGTGAAGAATATTCAAATGCAGGAAGAAATTTCTGATGAACAATTAATGTCCTTAAATGATAAAATCAGCAACTTTAATAAAAATAGAAAGTAATGAATGAAGACTTGTTTGAAAAGCGAATAGAAACCAACCGGTTAAACGATGCGGTGGTTGATATCAGAAATGAAATAGGGAAAGTGATTGTGGGTCAGCATAAAATGATGGATTTGCTCATCATCGGGTTATTGTGTGACGGGCACATACTCATAGAAGGTGTGCCGGGAGTGGCAAAAACGCTTACGGCTAAATTGCTTTCAAAAATAATCAATTCAAACTTTTCGAGGATACAATTTACGCCGGACCTGATGCCAAGCGATGTGTTGGGAACATCCATTTTTAATCCCAAAGAAGCAGAATTCGAATTTAAAAGGGGGCCTATATTTAGCAATATTATTTTGATCGATGAGATAAACCGTGCGCCTGCAAAAACTCAATCCGCCTTATTTGAGGTGATGGAAGAACGGCAGGTAACGATGGATGGAGTGACTCATTTTATGGAATTTCCGTTTTTAGTTCTTGCTACACAAAATCCGATTGAGCAGGAAGGAACCTATCGTTTGCCGGAAGCGCAGTTAGACAGATTTTTATTTAAAATTATGGTGGACTATCCTACCCTTGCAGAAGAAGTGAATATTTTAATGAACCAACAATCTATCGGTACAAATACCCTTTTAAATAATGTAGAAAAACTGGTTTCCCCGGCAGATTTAAATGAATATCGGCAAACAGTAAACAGCGTGATTATAGAACCTGGGTTGGTAGAGTTTATTGCTAAAATTGTGCATGCTACACGTAATAATCCTTCTCTTTTCTTAGGAGCATCTCCACGAGCATCCCTGGCAATTTTAAAAGCCTCTAAAGCAAACGCTGCCATTAAAGGAAGAGATTTTGTAATACCGGATGACATTATAGAAATGGTTGCCCCTGTGATGCGACACCGTGTTATTTTAACGCCTGAAAAAGAAATGGAAGGACTTTCACCGGATCAATTGATTCATTTAATTGTGGGTAATATTGAAGTTCCACGTTAAAAAGAAAACAGATCATCCAAATGAAAATTTATTATCAAAAAGAGAACGATTATTTCAATCAATAGAATCAATTGAAAATTTTAAAAAAATACCTGGGAGATTTATTTCTGAACCAACGGTTTTTTGCCGGCCTGGCAGTGAGTGCCGGTTTATTTATTTGTGGATTTTTTATACCCATACTGGAACCGGTGGCTATGTTGTTTTTCTTAATTTTTTCATCCTTTTGCCTGGCAGATTATGGCCTGTTATTTTTTACAAAAAAAATGCCTCATGCGCACAGGACGGCTCCGTCAAGATTAAGCAACGGAGAAGAAAATGAAATTGAATTAACAATCCGGAATTCTTTTTTCTTCCATGTAAGCATGACCGTTATTGATGAATTGCCGGTTCAGTTGCAGATCCGGAACTGGAAACGGAAACTATTTTTAAAAGCCGGAGAAAGAAAAAAAATAACCTATCAATTCAGGCCTTTGGAAAGGGGCGAATATTTATTTGGTGATATTCATCTGTATGTATCTACGCCTTTACGGGTTATCAGCCGGAGGTTTACAGAGGAGGCGGAAGTAATGGTTCCTGTTTACCCCGCATTTTTTCAGTTAAAAAAATATGAGATACTGTCCAATGCTACGTTGGTAAATGAAAGCGGCACCAAGCGCATTAAAAAGATCGGGCAAAGCATGGAATTTGAGCAGATCAAAGAATACGTTTCAGGCGATGATATCCGCACGCTCAATTGGAAGGCATCTGCCCGGAAAGGTGGACTGATGGTCAATAATTTTATGGAAGAAAGAAGCCAGCAGGTATATTGCATCATCGATAAAGGCCGGTTAATGAAAATGCCCTTTGGCGGATTAACTCTTCTGGATTATGCCATTAATAGTGCACTGGTTTTATCCGGTGTTTCCCTGAAAAAGCAAGATAGAGTAGGGCTGATAACCTTTTCAAACACATTGGATACGCTTTTAGCTGCCGACAGGAAAGCAACACAGAGAGAAACGATTTTGAAATTGCTTTATAAACAGGAAACAGGTTTCCTGGAAAGTGATTTTGAATTGCTCTACCGCGAAATCAGGAATAAAATAAGGCAAAGAAGCTTGCTCATTTTATTTACAAATTTTGAATCTGTATCCGGATTACACCGGCAAATCGTTTATTTGCGTGCTCTTTCGAAGCATCATTTACTTTTAGTTGTCTTTTTTGAAAATACTGAATTGAGTTCGCTGACAAATCAGCCTGTTCAAAACCTGGAAGATGTCTATATAAAAACAATCGCAGAGAAATTTGATTATGAAAAGCGTTTGATTGCAAAAGAATTATCCAAGTATGGAATTTTGTCCATATTGACACCACCTGAAAAGCTAACTGTAAACACCATTAATAAATACCTCGAATTAAAAATGAGGCAGGCGATCTAAATAGAAAATATGACAGAAAATACATTTGAAGAGGGCAGGGTGCTCCTGATTGATAAACCACTTGACTGGACATCTTTTGATGTGGTGCGGAAGATCAGGAATACCATTAAAATAAAAAAAGTAGGCCATGCAGGAACGCTGGATCCATTGGCAACAGGGCTTCTGATCGTATGCACGGGAAAGTTTACCAAAAGAATCAATGAGTATATGGCGCAGGAAAAGGAATATACCGGAACAATCACATTGGGTGCAACTACACCAACCTATGACCTCGAAAGTGAGCCGCAGGATTTTAAATCTCCGGATGGAATTACTGAAGAAATGATCCGTGAAAAGACCGCTCAGTTTACCGGTGAAATTCAACAGGTCCCACCCATTCATTCTGCCATAAAACAAAAAGGAAAGCCAGTTTATTTATTAGCAAGAAAAGGAATAGAAGTCATACTCGAACCCCGGACTTTAACCATCCATGAATTTGAAATAACCAAAATAGACATGCCTGTCGTCTCATTCAGAGTGGTGTGTTCTACCGGAACTTATATCCGCAGCCTTGCGCATGATTTTGGCGCAGCACTTGGGTGCGGCGGCTATTTAAGTTCTTTACGCCGGACCCGTATCGGTGGGTTTTTCGCAGAAAATGCCATGAGTGTGGATGAGTTTGTGGATCAGGTGGTAGGTAGTAGGTTGTAGGGTTGAATACTTCGTGTTGAATACTTCGTGTTGAATACCTTCGGCGTTGAACTGCAAACTCCGAACTCTGAACTTTGAACTCTGAACTCTGAACTTTGAACTCCGAACTCCGAACTCTGAACTTTGAACTCTGAACTTTGAACTCTGAACTCCGAACTCCGAACTTTGAACTCTGAACTCCGAACTCCGAACTCTGAAATCCTAACCCTAACTTTGCCTTCTATGCCTTTATCTTTATATAATCCCTTCGGGGATTTCGCATTTCCGGAAAATGAATGTTTTTTAAGCGGTCGAAACGTTGAAAATATTGACAAGATTCCTGTTTTTCCGGAGTGGATCATGAAACGCTATTCGTTGCATGAAAAGACTATGACCATGCTTGCGGAAAATGTAGTGAAGTATGCAGATATAAAAGTTCCTTGCTCGCCGGAGGTGATTGAAAAAGTCAATTCCCTGGAGAATGAAATCCAAAAGGCCTTTGAAGCAGGCTATGATGAAGTAATCAAAATTCCCGAATTGCACCTCTTTCAATGGATGGCAAAAATCATGTATGGCGTTTTGTATAATGATATTGTGCACGGAATTAATCAGAATAAAAATAAGGACAAAGCCTTTAAACTTTCTCCCTTATTGACTAAAAAATTCGCGAATCTTCATCTCATGCTTCAGTCCATGATAATACCGATGAAGTTCAATCAATTTATTCCCTGGTCAATCACTGTTGTTCGGGTAAATTATTCGCAGGATGTATTTAATTATAAAGACGAGACAAAAAATGTCAATTTCTCTTTAGGAATGAATGGTTTTGGTATTGTTGCCTGTTTGCAGGATAATGGTGAAAATAAAAAACACTACCAGAATTTATTGGATAAAATCGGATCAAAAACGCTGCATCCGATTCAGTTTGAAGAATTATGGTCCAGGTTTTTATATTCCAATTACTTATTGAATACCTCTACAGATTACAAGTATGATACCTCCGGCGAAAAGGTGG
>JBBSSE010000264.1:0-4840 GCA_038242375.1 Chitinophagales bacterium | reverse complement strand
GATAGAATGCAAAAAATTAAAAAAACCAAAACAGGAATTTTGGTCCTGGACATTAAGAAATATTCGGTAAATATCCATAAGATTTCAACTTCGAAATGAACGGCCCTTTATCACTTTTCTTCAGCAATACATGATATTGTTCGGCTTTAATCACAATTTTCTTTAAATCAGGATCTTTAACTATAATATTCAGCAACTGTTTGTTGTCCACGGGCAGTTTAAAAACAAAAAATTCGGAGGACGACTTTATGGACCTGCTGTTTTTGATGAGTTCTTCAAAATAGCTTTCCCAATACGGAGGTAAGTCTTTGTTGATAACCTGTTTAAATAAATTTATTTTGTTTTTTAATGATTTCTCATTTGTGCAGTCTTTCAGAAAACCTTCGGGACTTAATTTAAATTTGTTTTCACTTACCTTTTGCAAAAAATCCTTCAACAGAACTTCTCCTACTGCTGTATTACCCTCTACGGTGGCAGTGAGACTGTCCTGGGCCGGAATGATTTTTACTCCACCGGCGTTTTCAGGTACCTCATACGCATTAATCTGTCCAAAAATAAAAGCGCCTAAATTCGTTAGCTTACATGCGGTAAAATGATCGTAAAATGAATACTCCATAAACCAATCGGGGTCTTCCGCGATTTCCAAAAGACCAAATGCCGCAAGTAGATATAAATGGCCAAGAAAATTGGGGAAATGTATATTATCCCAAATCTCTTTTTCTGTAGAGCTGTATCCGAAATAATGTTTTTGGCTGAAATCAGAACTCATCCTATCTAAATGAGAGGTTTCGATAAATTTTAAATGAATAAAATGTGCTCTTAGGTAAACAGCAAGATTTTCCCTGGAAATCCATTTATTAACCGGCAATTTGGTTGCCATTCCAAAAATATCTTTCGTTACGCCTGTATCGAAATAATAAGTATCCAGGTTTCTTATTCCTTTTAAATAGGAAAGAAGAAAAGGTGGATAAGGCCGCCACTCTTTTTCACTGCGACCAGGTTCAAATAAGCGTTTTAAAATGGACAAGGAATCGTCGTTCGCGGAAGGTTTTCCAAAGCTGTCCGAAAATAATCCCGCGATTAAGTTGCTTCTGAGGTAGAAATTTTCCTCCAGCGGAAAAGGCTCAAGCTTTACTACCTTATCCATTTTCTTTACCGAGGCCAGATTGGGCGCTCCTTTTTGTGTGAAGCTTAAATTACCCTGTTTATAATAGGCCAGGAACAGAGGTAATTCCCGGAAAATTTGCTTTTCAAAGCTAAACGAAATGCTTCCTTCCGGTAACTGTTGGCTGCTTTCTTCTAAATAATACCCGCTTGGTTTGGGAATAGCGGCAGCAAAAACTTTCCTCATCAATAAAGAAAATTTGAGCGTTAATTTTATGATTTTTTCGTATTCCTGATCGCCTACACGATGAAAGGGTAAGTAACTTGGACCGTAAGAAAGAAATCTGAACCATGGTTTTAAAGATTCATGCAGGGTGATTTG
Source organism: Chitinophagales bacterium (assembly GCA_038242375.1). Classification (GTDB taxonomy): domain Bacteria; phylum Bacteroidota; class Bacteroidia; order Chitinophagales; family Chitinophagaceae; genus Ginsengibacter. Next base: position 3,354 of record JBBSSE010000264.1, on the reverse strand, counting down.
GACTTGCCCGTAATATAATGAGAGGTCATATTTCGTGTTATTCAGAGCTACTGACCATGCGGGGCCTTTTAATAATTCATTTAATTGCTCCTGGCTAATACTACTGGTCCAGGTAGCGCGGAAAATAATGTCTTTGGATATAGGGGGCAATGAATTATAATAACTCATTAAAAACGGAGCATTAGAATACACTTTCGCACATAAATTGACAAAATCGGCCTTGTTCGGATTTTTTTTCTGTGAGATAAAACTTAATATATCATGAGCCTTTAAGGTACCCCAGGTTGCATTCGGGCTGTCATTTGCAAAATGAATCAACGGCTCAAGCCATAATTGCCAAATAGTATCCTTCGTTTCCTGATGGAGAAGTGCTGTAAGTTCCGGTATTTCAAAAGTGTTTTCCATGTTCGTGTTTTATCCCAATATAAATTGAATATCCTCTTCAGAAATCGATTTTAAAGAGCTGCTGTCGGTGGAGATAATGTTCTCAAACAATTTACTTTTTGCTTCCTGAAGTTGGAGCATTTTCTCCTCGATACTTCCGATAGTGATGAGCTTATAACTGGTGACACTTTTGTTCTGTCCTATCCGGTGAGCGCGGTCAATAGCCTGGTTTTCCGCGGCCTTGTTCCACCAGGGATCAAAAATAAATACTGTGTCGGCAGCAGTAAGGTTTAATCCGGTGCCACCCGTTTTTAAGGTTAATACAAATACTTTACAATCGGCATCATTTTGAAATCTCTCCACTAATTCCTGCCGGTTTCTGGTGCTTCCTGTCATGGTGATAAAGTCAATTCCTTTTTTATCTAACTCTTCTCCTATTAGTTCTACGGCCATTAAGAAATTACAAAAGATGAGTATTTTATGTTGATTTGTGACAGCGTCTTCTACGTTTTCCATCAAGAGGTCCAATTTAGGAGAATGGATTTTGCCATCTGTTTGAGCCTCCGGTATGGTGGCAATTTGCCGAAGCTCATTCATTGCCTGGAAAATGAAAAATTGCGATTGTTGGATACCCTTCTGAGATACCTGCTGGTCAATGGCATTTTTATAAAACAATCTTCTCTGCTCGTAATACCGCTCCTGTGAAGGGCTCATTTCCACATAAAGAACCTGCTCAATTTTATCAGGCAATTCTTTTAGAACATCCTTTTTTAAGCGTCTTAAAATAAACGGATAGATCTTTTTCTTTAGTTCCTGAGCCGCTTCCTGGTCAGCCTGTTTTTGGATAGGCATCAGATAATTCTGATTAAAACTCTCTGAACTGCCAAACATCGCAGGATTTAGAAACCGGAATAAAGAATACAATTCGGACAGATTATTTTCTATGGGCGTTCCGCTTAAAGCAAGTTTGTGCGGTGCGTTCAATAGCAAGGTGGCTTTATGTACCTGGCTATTATAGTTTTTGGTGGCCTGGGATTCATCGAGGATAGAATATAGAAATTTCTTTTCTTTCCAAATATCTATATCATTTCTCAAAAGAGCATAGGTGGTCAGTATAAGATGATGTTTTTCGGCCTCTTCCCAATTCCGGTCATTTCCATACCAGGTGTAAAAAGTAAGTTTTGGAGAAAATCGGGCAAGTTCTTTTTCCCAATTGAAAATAAGCGACCGGGGCATCACAAGGATGGAGGGCGGAAATTCTCCTTTTCCTTTGAGGTAAATATCGGTTAGCAGCGTAATGGTCTGAAGGGTTTTTCCCAAACCCATATCATCTGCCAGGCAGCCACCCAATTTGTTCTCGTACAAATATTTGAGCCATTTAAATCCTTGCAACTGGTATGGCCTTAAAGTCGCGTTTACTTTAGGCTGATAAACTTTTTTATTTTGTAAACCGTTGAAGCCTTCAAAAACAGCGCGAACTTTTTTAAACTTGCTTTCAAATGCTCTTTCCTCAATCAATTCTTCAATGATGGGCAAATCAAAGAAGGAAATCTCGATGGTTTCTTTTCCTTTTTTCTTCTTAATAAGCCTTTGTAATTTTTGCATGTACTGCTCATTCATGATAGCGTGAGAGCCGTCGGATAGCAGCAGGTAGCGGTTTTTCTTATATTGATTCATCGCTTCAAGTAAAGAAATATTTTGATCGCCAAATTCGAGCGTAGCTTTCCCTTCCAGAAAATCAATTCCATGGCCTAATTGCACATTTAGTTTTGGCTTATGGATATTGATCTTATAATTCTTTAGATTTTCACTTCCGATCAATTCAAAGTCATTGAGCAGTTTAGGAACCTCTTTGTATATGAAATCTGATGCTATTTTTTCAGGAATAATGAACAAGGTATCTTCTCTAAAAACACTTGCTTCGTTTTTTTCTTTCCTTTAGGCAAATACGGACGAAGTGAATTTTCAATTTTTACAAGCGCAGTTTCTATAAGAATCTGCTCTACCGGATGTATGTTGATGCTTTCCTCCAGTTCATTGATCATCACAAAACAAAGCAAATCATAATCATCCAGAAAATCAATGTCGGCGTGAGGCATAATTTGACTGATTCGCATGTACAAATTACTGTCCTGATCCACTTTTTCAAAAATCATTGCCGGACGTGCTTTTAATGGCTCTGTTTTTTTTACGACCTGGTAGTTTTCGTATTTTAAGCGGATATTTTCAAAAAAGGAATAAAACAAAGAGAGGTATTTTGGTAAATCTTTTGCCGCCATGCCTTCAACATTAAAGGACATTAATTCGTTGAAATAACTGCCAATCGGTTTTACCTCCACTAATGCACTTTCCCCGGATAAATATGCATAATTCTCTGCAACAAATCGAAATTTCTTGTAAGATTTTTCGGAGTCAGAAATTGTAACCATTGCTGAAAATTCTTCATTGTCTTTTTTATTTAACTCCAAACAAGCTGTTGCATGGTTTGGGATTACACTTATTTTTTCCCCTTTAATACTAATAAATTTCCCGCTTTCAATCAACAGGCTGATTAAATAAGGATGTTCATGCAAATAAACATGCTGTTCAGGATTTTGCCAATCTATGGTAAAAGAGTTTCTCTCCTGAATTAACTGAATATTTTTTGTAAGGTTTCGAATGACCCCATCATAAGAGCCAGAATCAAATTCCACCTGTTTGATTTTGTCATTGACCACTTCTATAAATGCGCCTGTTAGATCAAAATCAAGTGCGAAAAATATCTCCTGGACATGGTTTCTTTTTGAAGGCAGGTTAATAAGTGACTTATCTCTTTTAAAATGGTCGAAAATGTTCATGATTGGAATGGGATGAAACAAAAATATGCGTGTGAAATTAAGAAAACAAGGTGTCAATGAGTATTCAAATTTTTAATAGTTATATGATTTTTAATTTCCCAAAAGAAGGAGCATTAAATATAGATTTCGAGTG
>JBBSSE010000263.1:0-4862 GCA_038242375.1 Chitinophagales bacterium | reverse complement strand
CGTATATGATCTCCTCACATTTTTTGGAGAAGGAAATGCCTGGAGGCTTGTACCCTTATATTTCGGCGGCTATCCATGGGAACCAAAAGTAAAAGAAGTTCTTGTACGGGAATCACCTGTCAATTATGTTCAGAACATTACCACACCTTTTATCATTTTCCATGGAGGCAACGACCGCCGTACCGGATTCGTACAGGCAGAGATGATGTTCCGCAGCCTGAAAGTTTTGAACCGACCGGTAGAGTTTGTTGTGCATCCGGGTGCTACACATGAGCTTACCCGAAGCGGAGATAATCGTCAACGGATTGATCAGTTACTACGAACGTATGAGTTTTTTGAAAGGTGGATTAAGTAGCAATCAATGGTTAACTTGTTGAATTGCTAAATGGTTAAATGTTTCACGATGAAAACTCTTAGTCTTAAATACTGAGTTTCTACGCGAATGTAGGTGTTCCCTACCTGTATGCGGGACAGGTGAATGTGGACTATTTTGTGGCTGCTTTACAAAACTGTTTAGTTAATGGATGACAGCTGTTTAATTAATTTGGTGGAAAGATTAACTTAAAATAACAGGGCTTTTGTAACTTTTTGCAACCTGCTTTGGATGGGGCATTTTTCAATACGCATTCATATCGAGGGTATCAAATTATCTGGTTACTTGTATTCTGGTATTTAAAAGTTCTATATTAAAGCTCACTTTAGCTTTCAATGCTCGAAAAACTTTCAAAATAGTTTTCATCGTTACATTGGACATATTATTTTAAAGTTTTGAGATTTGTACACCAATCAGTCTCCCAGGTTCTTCCTGACTTAAGTTTCGTTCAAGTCGCACTTTTCGAATCATTTCTCCCAAAACTTCAGGTTGGAGTTCTTGTTCATAATGAGTTCTTTTTTCGGTTCCAATTTCTCCAATAAATTCATCTTTTTTTTGGTCAAAAGTGAACATTTCAAGTTCTTTATTTTTTGTTGTCGTTTTTCCTTTTGTTTTTGAGTTCAAAATATTTCAACCTTATTTGACCTGCTTTCTCCATTTCTTTTCCAGGTTTTTTGTCTCCTTCCTGATAATTTCATGAGTTGCCAAAACCAAAGTTCTTTGTTCATTCTCTAAAAAAATTAAGACTGAATATTTAAAAGTTATTGAGGTATTAACTTTAAAGATATGCAGATACTTTAATGATACTAATAATAGCAAATGGGTGGTGGGACACCAACCTCGGGGAGTCGCAAATAGGAATGCCTTTACACTTACTTCCAGGCAGAAGATTTCGCTATCGTTTATATTTCCCAACTGTTTGGAACTCCGAACTATAAACTAAAAACTAAAAACTAAAAACTAAAGAAGCCTACCTCTTCCCATGCACCTTAATAATACTCTCCGTCATTTTTAAATAAGCGTAGCGTAATTCCGGATAAGGTGCCAGAATCTGAAGATGCCGGTTAAGGGTGAAGACATCATCCCGCATAGCAGGTCCGGTCTGGGTTAAAAAAGGAGAATATTGGTTTACACGGTCATTAACTTCACTTATAAGCGGAAGAAGTGATTTAAATTCCAGCCTTTCTTTATTGCAGAAGAGTTCTGCCAGGGCATACATATGATTTGAAAAATTGCTCACAAATACTGCCGCCACATGGTAACCTAAACGTTCCTTATCATTGGCTTCAATGACCTTTCCGGAAAGGCTTTTGGCAAAACCGAGGATTTTATGGCGAATTTCCTGCGTATTTCCATCCACTAAAAAAGGGATTTCAGGAATGTGTTTGGTGAATTTTGAAAGGGATTGCAAAGGGTACAAAACCCCATACCTATCCGAACAATCTTTTACTGCATTTATAGAAACTGAGCCGGCGGTATGAACAATAAATTTATTTTTTAAACCTGTAATTTTTCCAATACTTTCTAAGGCTACATCGTTCAAAGCAATAATATACATGTCTGCTTCAGAAAATTGAGCATCTGTTAAAGATCCTGTGGCTGCCCCATATAAAGAAGCTAATGCCCTGGCATTTTCCAACTTCCGGCTGATGACCTGTACCAATTCATGGCCAGCCTTTTTTATCAGGGCAGATAATACCGTAGCAGTATTCCCTGAACCTAACATTACAATCCTCATGATAATATATTTAGAACTTACTTTATTAGTAAGTCAATTTTTACTTTTAAATTACTATAATGTAAACGATATTAGTTAATAATAATTGCTATAATTTCTGATATATATTTTCATCTATCTTATACAACTTAGTTTTGAGGTAACAAGCTAAGCAAAAAAGCAGAATTATTTGAACAAAAAATTCGAGTTTTAATTTTTAAACTAATATTGCAGGAGATCGTTTAGGTAAAAAGGGATATATTCCTGAAGGATAAAAAGAAATTACAAAGTAATATGGCAAAAAATTTATTGATCGTGGAGTCTCCGGCCAAAGCGAAAACAATTGAAAAAATTCTTGGAAGTCAATACGAGGTAAAAAGTTGTTATGGTCATATAAGAGACCTGGAAAAAGATGATATGGGCATTGATATCGAAAACAATTTTGCTCCACGCTATAAAGTGCCCGATGATAAGGCTAAAGTGGTGAAGGACCTGAAACAACTTGCAAAAAAAGCAGAGACAGTATGGCTGGCTTCGGATGAGGACCGGGAAGGGGAAAGTATAAGCTGGCATCTTGCAGAAGTTCTGGGACTGGATGTAAAAACCACCAAAAGAATTGTCTTTCACGAGATCACCAAACCTGCTATCAACAAGGCTATCGAAAATCCAAGGTTGATCAATATGAATTTGGTAAATGCCCAACAGGCACGCCGGGTGGTGGATAGATTAGTGGGGTTTGAATTATCTCCGGTGCTCTGGAGAAAAATAGGCATGCAGGGCGGACTCAGTGCAGGAAGAGTGCAAAGTGTCGCTGTAAAACTCATTGTGGAAAGAGAAAGAGAAATCAATCAATTTACTTCTACCAGCAATTTTAAAATAGAAGCAAAACTTGCCGCGACGGATCCATCCGGAAAACGGATCAGCTTTAAAGCAGAAGACGGTTCGGAAAGAAACATTGAAGCCGCAACACAATTCCTGGAAAATTGTAAGAACGCTACATATTCTGTAAAAGATATTGTTGTAAAACCAGGAAAAAGAACTTCCGCAGCACCTTTTACCACTTCCACTCTGCAACAGGAAGCCAGTAGAAAATTAGGTTATGGCGTGAGTAAGACCATGTTGCTTGCGCAAAAACTGTATGAAAGTGGAAAGATCACGTACATGCGTACAGACAGTGTGAATTTGAGTCAAACCGCAAAAGATCAGTGCAAGGTTGAGATATTAAAAAATTATGGTGAGCAATATTTGCAAATACGTAACTATAAGAATAAGAACGAAAGTGCCCAGGAAGCGCATGAGGCTATCAGGCCAACAGAAATGAGCAATAGCAAGTTAACCGATCCGGAAACAGCGCGCCTTTACGATCTTATCTGGAAAAGAACGATTGCCAGCCAGATGAGTGACGCTGTTTTGGAAAAAACAACAGCGAAAATTAAGATCAGCACAACAAGTGATGAACTAACCGCTACTGGTGAAGTATTAAAGTTTGATGGTTTTCTAAAAATTTATAATGAAGGAAATGATGATGAGGAAGAAGGTGGAAGTATAGGTGGTGAAAGCAGGTTACCAGCGTTGACAATTGGCCAGCCGTTGGATTTTGAAGAAATGACCGCAACGGAAAGATTCACCAGGCATGCTGCCAGGTATACAGAAGCTGCCCTGGTTAAAAAAATGGAAGAATTGGGTATTGGCAGACCAAGTACATACGCCCCAACCATTTCAACCATTGTGAAACGGAATTATGTAGAAAAGAAGGATAAGGAAGGAGTAAAAAGGGAGATAAGAATCGTGAAACTCTCTCCAAATAATGAAATAAAAAAAGAGACAACCAGTGAAATTACCGGTGCTGAAAAATCCAAATTATTTCCGACCGACCTTGGGTTAGTCGTGACTGATTTCCTGAATCAGCATTTCGTGAAAGTAATGGACTATTCCTTCACGGCAAATATTGAGGAGGAATTTGATAAAATAGCAGATGGCAAAGAAATCTGGAGCAATATGGTGGAGGATTTCTATCTTCCATTCCATAAAAATGTGGAACATACCCTCGAAAATGCGGAACGTGCGAAAGGAGAAAGAGAATTAGGAACAGAAGAATCTACCGGTAAACCGATTATTGCCCGGATGGGCAGATATGGCCCGATGGTGCAAATAGGAAAAGCTGAAGATGAAGAAAAACCACGCTTTGCAAAATTAAAAGCTTCTCAAAGCATAGAAACAATTACCCTGGAAGAGGCAATGGATCTTTTCAAATTACCGCTTAATCTCGGAGAATACGAAGGACTGGAAGTAGCGGTGAATATCGGAAGGTTCGGTCCGTACGTAAGATGGGGTGAAAAATTTGTTTCCATGCCGGCTGGTAGTGAACCCACAGAAACTGACCTCGAAAAAGCGATTGAAATAATCAAGGCAAAACAAATAGAAGAAGCACCCATTTTCTTTTATGATGAAAAACCGATTACAAAAGGAAAAGGACGTTTTGGTCCATTTATAAAATGGAACGATCTATTTATAAATATTCCACGTGCTTATAATTTTGATGCGCTCACTCAAAGTGATTGCAACGAATTAATTGAAAAAAAGGTCGAAAAAGAAGCGAATCGATTTATTAAACAATGGCCGGAAGAAAAAATAGCCATTGAAAATGGAAGATGGGGACCGTTTATTCGTTTTAATAAAAAAATGCTGAAGCTTACATCCAAAGGAGCGGGCGAAAAGTACACTCCGGAAGAACTGGCGAAAATAGACCTCGAAGAGGTGAAAAAAATGATT
>JBBSSE010000262.1:0-4883 GCA_038242375.1 Chitinophagales bacterium | reverse complement strand
GCTGATCCTGCTTCGCCCTCCTTTAGCTTCAGTCTTATGGAAGAAGCATTTTTCATCATTGCGCTCCAACCTTTCAGCAGCCGCATGGCAAGGAGGTTTTCTTATCCTGCCCTGGTGTTCAATCCCCATGCACAATTCGAAAAACTGAGAAGAATCGGAAGTTATGAAAAAATAAAAATAATAAACAGGAAGCGCGATATCAAATTATCGGGATCAATTAATCCGATGCTCAAGGACTTTGGTGACGTTTCAGAAGTATTTCAATACAGTGGACGTCAATATAATGCTCAATGGAAATGCCCTCTAAAATAAACCTATACAGAATGAACATCATTGAACCACGAACCGGGACTGCATTTATTTTAAAGAAAGGACAACGTTTACGCATTACCGATATAAAGGGTGAGCAGGTATCCGATTTTATCTGTTTCAATTTGAATGATAAAGCAGAATACCTGTCCAGCGGAAGAACATTTGATTATGCAGAAACCATTTTTCTCACTAAAGGAAATTTATTTTATTCCAACAGGAGCAATGTGCTATTTAAGATGATTGAAGATACTGTAGGCCGCCATGATTTTCTGCTTACACCATGCAGTGCGGATACGTTTCGGATTATTTACGGACATACCCAACCGCATCGTGGCTGCTTAGGTAATCTTTCGGAAGCGCTTGGCAAATATGGTATAGGTCCGGATAATATTCCTGTATGTTTTAATGTTTTTATGAATGTTTCAGTAAATGGTACTACAGGAAAAATAGATGTATTACCTCCTAAAAGCAAAGCCGGTGATCACATTGTGCTTGAAGCACAAATGGATCTGATAGTTGGAATGACCGCATGTTCCGCTGAAATGTCCAACAATTATTCATTCAAGCCAATTGGGTATGCTGTGGAAGACGATATTCCGGCTTGATTACTTCGCTAGGGCAAAACTGTGAATGATTTTATACGGTCGGGATCGCTTTGTGCGGCGACCCGAACGATTGTCCACGTAATGATTCAGACCCCGAAAAACGGGGCAGGCAGCTCCCGCGTTCCGACCCTTCTTCCGAAAATTCATTAATTTACCTCTTGAGCAGTATTTTAAGTTTATTTTTAAAGAGAATTTTCTTTCTTATTTCTTTTGTTTGAAATGATTTCCCAGATAAAGTAAGGAATATTCATGGGTCAAAGAAGTGCATCAGAATGAATGATACTCCAGTTTCCGGACGACAGTAACCGGGTTATTTACTTTCACCCATAATAACTAAGTTCAGGTAATAGGAAATTCCACAATAGAGTTCGGGGTTCGGGGTTAGAAGGTCACATTCGACTATCGGGATGAATTCTGAATTAAATTTATATTTTTATCAGTGTTGCTTTTAGTAAAGCTCCTCTTTTAAATTTCTGAAGAATCATATCAAGTGCTGTAAATACCGATAAAGAAACGGTGGATTTTAAGGTGAAGCGGTTTATGAGCCATTGGGGTGCATTTTTGCCTACCAGGGAATTATGACAAGTATACACCCAATTAACAGGACTAACCTGGGTATCTATGGATTCAATTTTATATCCTGTTTTTACGGCAAGAGCCGCTAAGGATTTCCGGTTAAATAAATTCCAATGACGGGGAAAATGATAACCGCCCCAATATCTTTTTTTAAACCACTTAAAATCTATTGATCCTGTATTATCCGTTACGATCACCAACTTGCCACCTGGCTTTAATAAAGAGTTTATATGAGTAAGAACCTCAGGAGGATTATCCAGGTGCTCAATTGTTTGGATCATAAACGCCAGATCGTAGGATTCTTTCGGAAGGCCGGCAGTCTGAACCTTGCCCTGGTGGACAGTTAAACCGGATTTCCTGGCCATTGTTACAGCCCTTTCATCAAAATCAACTCCCTCCAACTGCCATTCTTTTTTTCCGTATTCTTTTAAAAGTTTCAGATGAAAACCGTCCCCACAACCCACATCAAGAATGTGTGCATTATCCGGGATGTTATTACACCAACTTAAAGCCCGCCTGGATTCCAGCCAGGATCTTATTTTAAAAACAATTCCAAAATCTTTTTCTGAAAAATTAAAAGCATGATAATTTGAAGGATAGATCCGTTCAAATTCAGTCATAGAAGGACGAGGACTCAAATAAACCAGACCACAATGATCACATTGTAATGCTGAAAATGTTTGGGGAGAAGAATGATATTCATAATCCATTCCGCTTCCAATTTCCTGAGCAACATTTGTCTCACAAATGCAGCATAAGGTTTCCTCCAGATTTAAAAGACTATTTCCTGAATCTCCCATTACGTTAGTTTTATAATTAAAAATAATAGAAATATCTGAATAGAGTCCATAAAAAATGAAATGCTTTTAATAAATATAGCGAAGCTGCGCACCTCTGACTTTGAACTCTGAACTTCAAACTTCAAACTTTAAACTTCAAACTTCAAACTACGAACTAAAAACTACCAACTCCTCTTTGGATCAAAATTTTCAAGTTCTTTAGCTACTGCATTTAAAAATGTAGAGCCCAGAGCACCGTCAATAATGCGGTGGTCATAACTAAGGGAAATATACATCATGTGCCTGATGGCAATGCTGTCACCCTGTTCTGTTTCTACAACTACAGGACGTTTTTTAATAGCTCCAACCGCCATGATCGCTACCTGAGGCTGATTGATAATAGGTGTTCCCATCAGACTTCCAAATGTGCCTACATTCGTAAGTGTAAACGTTCCATTTGACGTATCATCTGGTTTTAATTTGTTGTTCCGGGCATTATTTGCCAGGGTATTTACCTGTTTTGCAAGTCCTGTTAAATTCAATTGATCCGCATTTTTTATAACCGGAACAATTAAATTTCCTGATGGCATAGCAGCAGCCATTCCTATATTAATATCTTTTTTAACGATAATCCTGTCGCCATCCACGCTACTGTTAATTAAGGGATATTTTTTTATTGCTTTTATAATTGCCTCAATAAATAAAGGAGTGAACGTAATTTTTTCTCCTTCACGTTTCTCAAAATCTTTCTTCACTCTTTCACGCCACAAAACAAGATTGGTTACATCGCATTCCGTAAAACTTGTTACATGTGCACTTGTATTTTGACTGTCAATCATATGCTTCGCAATCATTTTGCGCATACGATCCATCTCTATAATTTCAACATTTCCACTAAAGATGGCTGGTGACTGGGATTCTTGTCTTGCCAACTGAACTTCCTGTTTAGCTGGTTGTGCTTGTGTTTCCTGAACAGCAGGTCTTTCAACCGATTTCTCCCTTGACTGATCACTGCCCCTGGTATCATCTGGTTTATTTTTCCTGGTTTCCAGGTAATTGACCATATCTTTTTTACTAACTCTTCCGTCCTGTCCTGTTCCTTCTATATTTTCAAGTTCGCTCATAGAAACACCTTCACTTGCTGCAATATTCAAAACAAGCGGAGAATAAAAACGAATAGAGGAAGATGGCTGGCCTGAAGGTTTTTTATCCTGCGGTAAATGCGGGATTTCTTCCAGGATACTTGCTTCCTCATGAACCTGGTTTGAGGGGGCTTGCTTTTGCGGAGCATCTTCCGTTGCACCAGCATTAGCGCCGGTATTAATTCGTGCGATCACCTCTCCTACCGGAACCAAATCATTCTCATTATATAATATTTCCGCAATGGTTCCTTCGGCGGTGGAAGGCACTTCACTATCAACTTTATCTGTAGCAATATCAAGTAAAGTTTCATCCATTTCCACTCTGTCTCCGGCTTTTTTGTGCCATTTAAGAATTGTTGCTTCCACAATACTTTCTCCCAGTTTGGGCATTATCAGATCTACCATGCTCATATAAAAAAGAATTTATGATTAAATTGTTGCGTCAAAATTAGCAATAAAAAAGTGATTGTATAAAATAGGTGAAAAATAAGTTCGGAAAAGCTGTGAGTGTTGAGCTGAGAGCCATGAGCCGGAGCCTTGAGCTAGGATCTATTTAGCAATACAGCAATTTAACCATTCAACATTCTAACTGTTCTTCACAAATTCCCTCAACATATTGATCGCCATTACAGAAGTTACTTCTATGTTTTTAGATCGTTTATAACGTTGATGTAAACGTTTCGTAATGCATTTATCTTTATTACCTACAGCAAGCCAAACTGTCCCTACCGGTTTTTCCGGTGTACCACCATCCGGCCCCATAATACCCGAAACAGCGATTCCGAAATCAGTAGAAAATTTTTCTAAAAGTCCGGATAACATTTCTTTGACTGTTTCTTCACTCACGGCACCAAAGCTTCCCAGGGTTTCTTCTTTTACCTGCAAGATTTTTTTCTTGATCCTGTTAGAATAACTCACAACACTGCCTTCAAAATAAGCCGAAGAACCCGGTACAGATGTAATAAGAGCCGCTATGGCACCACCTGTGCAACTTTCAGCAGTAGAAACTGTTTTCCCTAAAGAAGATAATAATTTGCCTAAAACAACCTGCATAGTTTCATCCTCATCTGTTACCAAATACTCACTAACCAATCCTTTTAGCGTATCAAATTCCTGGAGTATTGTTGGTTCATCCGGGCGGTTTTCAAAAATAACTGAGGAAAGTCTGAGCCTAACCATTCCATAATTCGGCAGATAAGCAAGTTTAATATCACCGGGTAAATTGTTTTCAAAATCAGCAATTTTTTCCGCCAGGGCAGATTCTCCGATTCCTGCGGTCAGAATAGTTTTGTGAACAATTACAGGTAATTCAAATTTATTTTTAAGATAAGGAATGACGTCTTCCATAATTCCTTCCATTTCGTAGGGTACTCCAGGCATACTTATAAAAATAATGCCGTTCTTTCTAAAGATCATTCCGGGAGCCGAACCTCTTTTATTTTGAATCACCTCACATACATCCGGTACGC
>JBBSSE010000261.1:0-4935 GCA_038242375.1 Chitinophagales bacterium | reverse complement strand
ATCTGGTTCCAGTTTTAAGATCAATTCCAAAGGAGTATCTTCCTCAAAAATGATCACAGCATCTACCATAATCAATGAAGCAAGCAGGAGTGCCCTGGATGTTTGATTATTAACCGGCCTGCTTTCTCCTTTCAGTCTTTTTACGGAAGCGTCTGAATTTACACCTACTATCAGTATATCAGCAAAGGTGGCTGCTTTGGAAATTATGGCCAGATGACCTTCATGTAAAATATCAAATACCCCATTTGTAAAGGCGATGGATTTACTCTTTAAACGCCACCGCTTCACTTGCTTCAGGATTTCCGGACCGTGTAAGATCCGCTCTTGTATGTTGCTTGTTTGTTTCATTTTTATTTTTGAAATGAAGTAATATAAAACTTATTATTCCCAAAAGGATTATAATTCCTGTATTTGCTCCCCAGATCAGCCAGCCAAAAGAGATATTATCTACATGGTAAATGAGTAATACCTGCTGCACTGCTACCGGGAAAGCACCGATACCTCCCGGAGAAATGATCATGGCGAGGGTGGATAAAGATAATACGCTGAAAGCCGCTCCCATACCAAGGCCGGTGGTGATGTTTAAAGCATTGAAACCTACATAAATCTGTAAAACATACATCGTCCATATAAAGACGGTATGGAGCAGAAAAGCTTTTCTTTTTTTCAGATGAATGATGGTTAAAAATCCTTCTTTTAAACCTTTCGTGATTTGCTTTATTTTTTTAACGATGCCAAGATGCGCAAATTTTTTATGTCCCCATTTTAGTATGAAATAGGAAATCAAAATGAAAACAATAACACCAGCGGCTATCAACCAGGGTGAGATGAAGAATTTTTGGGGAACAAGGGCATCCATTTTTTCGGTAATGAAATCACTCACTGTTTGTATCTGGATCAGAAATGTAATAATAATGATGCCTATATAACAAACTAAATCAAAAAGCCTTTCCACGATCACCGTACCAAAAGCTTTTGCAAAAGGAATTTTCTCATATTTTGTGAGCATGGTGCACCGCATGACTTCTCCCGCCCGTGGTACAAAATTATTTGCAAAATATCCGGTCATTGTCGCATAAAATGTATTGGAAGTGGAAGGGTGATATCCCATGTGCTCCAACATGATTTTCCATCGGATGGCTCTGCTCAGGTGGCTTAATATGGCCATGATAAGAATCGGCAGTAAATAGATATAATGAGCGTTTTTAAGAGATTCTACAAATTGAACCTTTTGAAACTCAGTCATTTTGCTTATCTGCCACCAGATTAAAAATATTCCAATGCCCAGGAAAAGCCCATATTTTAATATCGAAAAGATTTTTTTTCTCATGGTTGACTGCAAGGTAATAAACAACACTTTATTTTTTCAGAAGATAATGACTCTGATGCGCTATAAATTATCCATTGATATAAAGTAAAATGATTATTTTATAATTGATGCGTGCGAAGGTATGTTTTTTGGTACAATCTCTTTTTATATGGAGGTGTACGAGGGGATTTTTGAAATCCTTGTCTTAATAAAAAATCATTCAAAAAATTTGTTTGAAACAATCGGAAGGAGATTTAGGTAACCGGAAAATAATTTAAAGATTGGCAGGTACCTGCTGTGTTGCGAGGTAATTATAATCGGAAAGCAATTTTTGCAGAAAACTTTCCGCCGGCATATCGGTGGAGATATTCAAAACGTTCTGAACTTTTAAGGCGACCCGTTCAGATAATTCATGCTGCCGGTTTTTATAGGTTACATCCAATACATTCTTTATCGTATTGATATCCCTGTCAGATAAACGCAGGACCTCCGGGAATTTTACTTCGTAATTTTCTTCTTTAATATCCATAAAAACTGTGTCATTCACACTGTAATCAGACCTGGTATCTACTACCACCGTGTTGGCAGCCACATCTCCGAGGCGTTGGTTTTTCCTGGTGGTTGCAATAATAATGGCGACGCCTAATCCTAAAAAGAGGGTGATAATAATATAGGCAGTGAAGGCTGTTCCGCTGAACATGATGTACCCGAAGAAAAATGGCCATTCAAAAACACGGAACATCCAGCGGGTTAAATATTGACTTATGGAAGGCTCCCCTCCGGAAAGGCTGATAACACGGATATTAAACAACTTTTTTCCAAGGGTTTGGCCGTGCATCAATACTTCACTTACAAATGAATAGAGAAGCATAGGCAGGGAAATGGTGAGTATGTCCATGCCAATTCGCTTATTCATATAATCATCTGTAACATCCACACCATTATAATAAAGATATTTCATACTGATAATGTACAATAACAACACCGTGAAATCCAGAAGGTAGGCCAGGATTCTTTTATATACCGGCGCTATTTCAAACTCAAGATCTATATTAAAAATGGTGGAGATTTTTATCAAAGGCATGAGGCAATTTATTGTTTTAAAATAAAAATGCACTTTTTTTGTTTAATACTCACTAAATTGTTTCATTTAGATAAAATATAAAACGAAGGGATTTAAATTTACGTATGCGCGAAGCCAGATTCATTAAAAAGAATGTTGATAAATGGAATAAATATCAGCAGGAAGAAACGAATTCCCCGGATGAAATGGCGGATCGTTTCATAACGCTTTTAGATGATCTGTCCTATGCAAAAACATTTTATCCAAGAAGTAAAGTGACGAGATGGATCAATGGAATTGCCGCAACTATTTATCAGAGTATTTACAAAAACAGAAAACAGGATTTTTCGCGCCTGTTTTTATTCTGGAGATTTGAACTCCCATTATTATTCCGGCGTTATCAAAAGCTATTGCTCTTTACATTCTTATTATTCTTAGCTATTATTGGTGTTGCTATAATATCCGTTAATGCAGATCCGGATTATGCGCGTGATTTCTTTAATAGCAATGTGCAACAGGGATATTACGATAAGACAATTTCAAATATTCAGAACGGAGATCCTTTTGGCGTGTATAAAGATGATAATCCATTTTCCATGTTTGTGCGGATAGCTTATAATAATATAAGTGTTGCATTTAAATCAGTCGTTTTTGGATTATTGTTTGGCGCTGGCACCCTCGTCTTCATGTGGACCAATGGCCTGATGCTGGGTTGTTTTCAGTATATCTTTTTTTCACAAGGCCTCGGTTGGGAGTCTGTTTTAGTTATCTGGATCCATGGTACGATAGAAATTTCATCTATCGTAATTGCTTCCTGTGCGGGATTTGTATTGGGAACAGGCTGGTTATTTCCGGGAACATACAGCCGCAAGGAATCTTTTTTAAGAGGCGCGAAAGATGCCATGAAAATTTGCATAAGCCTCATACCATTTTTTATTATCGCCTCTTTTTTTGAAAGCTATGTCACTCATTTAATGAGCAATACATTTCAAAAAAATTCAACGAATATTGGTTTGCCCGTTCCGGTAAGTGTGCTTATCCTGGCAGGTTCTTTTTTCCTGATTGTCTGGTATTTTATATTATACCCTATCCGCTTACATAAACAAGGTTTTAAAATGCAGGATGGCAAACTTTTAAAGAATGGGGTAGAATATGAGAAATAGATTCCGGATACTTTTTGTACTTGCATTTTTGTTTGCAAACCTTAATTTGTCTGCTCAGGATACTACATTAGTGGAAAGTAAAGGTGAATACAATCTTCCAATCTATGATTCCACTGATACTTCTATCGATTCCTGGAAAGAATCGCGGGATTTCAACTACATCCATTACCTCGATTCGATGTTGAGAAAACGACCTCTAAGAGCGGATACTGTTCGACTTAATAAGGAAACAGGGCAAATACTTCCGGGCTCACCTGAAAAAGAAAATACTTCCTTTATCGCCCGTTTATTAAATTTTGAAGGGGCAAGTGTTTTTTTCTGGTTGCTGGCCATATTTTTTATAGGATTTATTATTTATAAGGTATTTATTCAAAGTGGTTTCTTTTTTACCGGAAGGAAACGGAAAAATGTTCTTTTGGATGAGGAGCAGAATGAGGAATTAAAGACCGCTCATGCCTATGATCGATTTATTCATGAAGCGGAGCAAAAAGAAAATTATAACCAGGCAACAAGATATTGGTATTTAAAAACGCTTAAAAATTTAAAGGATCTGGAAATGATTCAGTATTCCCCGGATAAGACTAACCAGGAGTATATTTCTGAAATGAAAGAAAGCCAAAACCTGGATCATTTCAGGGAGCTGACCCGCAATTATGAATATGTATGGTATGGAGAATTTCGTTTGCAAAAAGAACTTTATTTTAAAATAAAAGATTCTTTTTTTGTATTTAATGAGCAATTAATGAACAGCCATTGAGAAAGTATTATACATACTGCCTGATGATGTGCCTGGTGGCGCTTTCTGCCTGTAGGGGTTGTAATGAGAAGAAACTCCCGTCCTTAAAGGAAACCTATCAGCAAAATGATAAAAAACCCTTCGGAGGCTTCGTTGCTTTTAAGGAGTTTGAAATTATTTTACAACAAACGGATGTCAATATTTTAACCGGTCCATTGATTGAATTATGGGATCTCATTAAAGATGAAGAAGATGAAGGCGAAGCAGGAAAGGAAGAATATGAACCCGAATATTCACTCTATTTTTTAGTGACTAAGAATCTTATTTTGGATGCCTATGATATAAATACCATTCTCTCTTTTGCGGATAAAGGGAATGACTTATTTATTTCCGCGGATTATATTCAACCTGAATTCCTGGAAAAAATTCATGTAGTCGTTGATAGAACAAAGGAAATTTTAGCCGAATCACGAGGGGAAATGGACAATGCATTTTTACCGGATTTTTTAAACGAAGATGGGAAGAATGAAATGTATAGCTTTTACTATTATCCTTTTTCAAATTCCATCCGTTTTGAAAGAAAGTCTGGGACAGTATTAGGTTTCAATGAGAATGGTCAGCCAAATTTCATTGTTTTAAAATGGGGTAAAGGCCATATTTACCT
>JBBSSE010000260.1:0-4935 GCA_038242375.1 Chitinophagales bacterium | reverse complement strand
TTCCTTACATTTAGAAAAACCCTAAAACATATTTATATGAAAGTTTCATCTATTCTTTTTCTGATGTTTTTATGTCAAACATCCTTTGGCCAGGATATTCTGTCCCCGGAAATACAGATAAAAACCGCTTTACTCGCCGCGCCTCCCGATGACCAGGCAGGTGCAACTGTTTGGGGGTATAATGATGCCGGGAAAATGATTCTTTTGAAACAAGGCAATGGCAACCTCGTTTGCCTTGCTGATGACCCGAAAGAAAAAGGAATTAAAGTGGCTTGCTATTCTAAAAAATTAGAACCATTTATGAAAAGAGGAAGAGACCTCATGGCTGAAGGAAAAAACGATGCGCAAAAAAAAGAAATACGCGAACAGGAAATTAAAACAGGGAAATTAAAAATGCCTGAAGGCTCTAATATGCTTTATGTATATTCCGGGAAAGATGAGAATTATGATAAAACAACCGGTGAATTAAAAGACGGACACTTCAGATATGTGTTGTACGTGCCTTATGCCACGCTTGAATCCACCGGATTATCCCCTAAACCAGCTATTCCCGGCATGCCATGGCTGATGGATCCTGGTACATACGGAGCGCATATTATGATTACGCCTCCGGCGAAAAAATAAGCGGTTTCAGTTTCTCTATTAAATATATTTGTTGATTCCCTTTCCATTTGGAAAGGGTTTAGGAGGACTGCTTTAAAATCTCTCGTTTCTTTACTAAACCTGTACTTGCCCAGGTGAGTTTCTTATTCTTATAAAGATGTAAAACCGGCATTTCTCCCACAAATAATTCCTTCATAAGGTCAACGTTTTCATCTGCATTGATTCGAATGACGACCACCTTATTTCCTTTTCTTTTTGATACTGCAGCCAGATTCGTTTCCAACTTTTCACATAGTTCACAGGAAGGTTTATAGAAGGCAACCAGAACGGTCTTGCCGGAATCCAACATATTTGCAAAATTGATTTTTCGTCATCCGGGTGGGCATTCCCCTTGTTTCTTCAAAATCTGATTCCCGCCACTCTTTTATTCCGCCGGTTAATTCAAAGATCTGACCGAATCCTGCTGCACGCAATTTAGCTGCTGCGGCCGTACTTCTTTTTCCACTCTGACAATACACAAAAACCGGTGTTTTTTTATCCAGCGTAGCGATCTGCTGATCAAATTCATCCGCGGCAAGAACATTATAATTCGCTGCGTTTTTTAAATGCCCTTTTTCAAATTCCTGCGTTGTGCGTGCATCGATTAAAATTCCGTTCGGAAGTGCTTTTATTTGATTTGCAAACTCCATTGCAGAAAGTTTTTTTACTGTATCTGTTGTTTGAGCAAATACTGACGAATGGAAAACAAACGCCATCATAATCAAACCTGTAATAAGAAATATATTTTTTAGAAATTTCATGATTTTTAAATTTATAATGATGCTGAAAGCTCGCGGCTACAACCTACAA
Source organism: Chitinophagales bacterium (assembly GCA_038242375.1). Taxonomy (GTDB): domain Bacteria; phylum Bacteroidota; class Bacteroidia; order Chitinophagales; family Chitinophagaceae; genus Ginsengibacter. The sequence goes on along the minus strand of JBBSSE010000260.1, from coordinate 3,483 downwards.
CCTACAACCTACAACCTAATACCTACAACCTATTGCACTGTATCCTTCACCGGTTTTTTCAAAAGATTATTCAGCAATCCTTTCGCAGATTCCTTTACATTTTTTACCGGATCCTTTTTAGGAGCAGCACTATCTACGGTAGTCGTATCTTTTGAACCAAATAATTTATTCTTCAATTCTGCTTTTGCTGCATCGGCAAGTTGTTTTTTGATCGACTCCAGCGTATCTTTTGCAGCCGTTTTTGCACTGTCAATTTTTGCCTGGGCAAACTCCTGTACTTGTTGCTGCATTTGCGCAGCAAGTGATTCACCACCCTGTTTTAAATCTACTTTAATGGTTGGGTTTTTCATTGTTCCGCCCATATCCAGTTTCAGGTTCACCATCTCTCCTACTTTCAAAGGAATGCCTTTAGAGTTTACGGTTGAAACGAGATTGTTAACCAATTGATTTCCTTGCTGACCCATCAATGCCCTGGGCAGTTTCATATTAACAGTATAATTCAGACTTTCATCAAATCCCTGAAGACCGCCAATTTCCATTTCAATATCTTTTATTTTTAAATTGAATGGTTTGATCAACATTTTTCCATTGGAGAATTCAAAGTATGTTTTGACATCTTTTATAGAAATTTTTTCCAATTCAGAAATGTGCAGTGTTGAAGCAATCTTATCCAGCGGAGCAAATTTGCTTAGGAACCCTTCTATTAAAAGTAAATTTCCTGCACCCGAAATAGTGCTCATATCAATATCCATATTTGAACCCAGTTTCCCGTTTGCCGACAAAGAAGACGTTAGTTTTCCTGCTAAAAACTTTCCGATGGGCATGAGTTTTTGCACAGTATTGAATGCGTAAAATGCTTTCTGAATATCCACTTTATCTACTGCGTAACTCATTGCTATGGCAGGTTTCAGTTTATTTTCTTTTGTGCTGTATGTTCCATTAATCGTCATTGAACCATCAAGCGCATTCCCATGAATATTGTTCAATTTCACTTCTTCATTTTTCACCACTACGTTTCCGGTTAAATTGCTGATATCTACTTTGTCATATTTAACCTGGTCTACTTTGGCGGTTAAAACAACATCGAGGTTTGAGGGCACTACAAAGGGCGCGGAAGAAGCTCCTGCAGATGTTGAATCCTCCTCTCCCATCCAATCATTCAGATTGATTTTATCTGCATTTACGGCAAATTGCGCACTAAGTGGCCTTCCGCTAAACAGGTAATTCAGCAGGTTATTTATTTGCCCGGTTCCATTAAAATTCGATTTTAAATATTGTCCATTCAGATTCGAGATATCAATTTTTGTAGGTGTGAAGCGCGTATTGACCGTATTTATTTTTATGCCCGTCGGGTAATCGGAAGAGGTGTAATTAAACCTGTTCAAACCAATTGTTCCGGCGGCATAAAAATTTTGATACTGTTCCTTTTCGAGGTCTTTTACATTTCCTTTAAGGCTCACATCCGCATCCAGCAAGCCTGCCAGCGATGTGCCTTTTTCAAGTTTTACATAGTTTGCTACCTGCGACAAATCCAGTTTTCCTTTCACAGCACCATCAACATACATAGAACTCATCGGTTTTTTCACAAGTAACCGGATGTCAAAAGGATCTTTATCTATTTGCAAATGACCGTTGGTCAGATCGATTACGGTATTATCCGTTACACCATCGGGATTGTCCACTACAGCATTGAAATGTATTTTCTCAATCCCCATTGGTAGGTCGGAATATTTAAATGAGCCGTCCTTCACTTCCATTTTTACGTGGTAGCCGGGCATGGAAGATTCGTTGTAAATTCCTTTTACAGAACCTTCAAAATTGGTACTTCCCTTGGCCGTTACTTTCTCAAAATCCTTTTCATAAATAGCCGGGATAAGGGATAACAAATCTTTGAAATTAGTTTCTGTTGATTTGAAATTGATATTCATATCATATCCGTCCGCGAGGGATTTTATAGAGCCATTTCCATTTATTTTCAGATTGTTCAATAAGATTTCCAACCCTTCAAAACTATACAGATCCTTTGTGTTATCTATTTTGATATCAGCATCTATATGGGTTGAAACTTTATTTAAGAAAGGAACACCTCCATAGATATAGGTTACTTCATCCGCTTTGGTAGTTGTAGCCAAATTAAAAATATCCGAAGTGAAGTCTCCACTTCCTGAATGATTCAGGTTTTTGATCGTAGCACTCATGTTGCTTTGAAGATCGTTGTAATAAATATAGCCGTTGGAAATGGCATATTTTTTCAATTGCAGATTGAAGGGTTTATTTTCAGAGGTGTCACTAACCGTTTTATCTTCTTTCATAATATCCCAATTGGCCAGACCTTCTTTATTCACCAAAGCATTTATGCGTGGAGCATCGAGGAATACACTGTAAACAGACATGTTATCTCCGCGGATAAAACTCATTATATCTACCGTAGCATCCAGTCTTTTGGCAAACAAAAGAGTATCTTTTTCAAAGTAGCCGGCACCCATTACTTCGAGGTCATTCAGGCCAATACTAACTTTTGGAAAATGGCGAAAGAAAGATATATCGACTTTTTTGAAATCTACTTTAGCGTTTATATTTTGGTTGATCTCCGCCTTCACAAGAGAAACAATCTTACCCTGGAAAAGAAATCCGGAAAGGAAAAGCAGCACCACGAAAGAAATTAGGACAATCAACGAAATTTTCAGAACTTTTTTCGTTCTTCTCATAAGAATAATTATTAATAATAGTCTGCAAACTTAGAATAGTTTAGGGGAAGATGGAAAAAGGAGTAGATTCTTTTCCTTTTATTTATGATTCGTGTTTTTGGGTTGATGGATGATTTTCATTTTAGTTCGTAGTTCGTAGTTCGTAGTTCATAGTTCGTAGTTCATAGTTCAGAGTTCGTATTTCAGCGGGGTTTTCCGATTTTAGACACTATTGAATTTAAAACCACCCTACCGGAAACCCCGATGTGCATACATCCATAAGATTTTATGCAATTATCTTAAACCTCCTATCTGCTACAAAGATTTTATTTGGAGGATTTTGTGGAAGAGCAAAATGATTCTCAAATAACTGAACGTACATTAACTTTTGGATTGAAATATCCCAACGTCTACCAAGCATCGGGGTTTCCGGTGTACGTCTTTTAACTCATGACTTTGTTATCGGAAAACCCCGCTGGGACAGGTAGTTCAGAGTTCGGAGTTCGGAGTTCGGGGTTCGGAGTTCAGAGTTCAGAGTTCGGAGTTCGGAGTTCGCAGTTCAGAGTTCGGGGTTCGGAGTTCGTAGTTCAGAGTTCAGAGTTCGGAGTTCGGAGTTCGGAGTTCGTGTTTCAGCGGGGTTTTCCGATTTTAGGTTATTGAATTTAAAACCATTCTATAGGCCTGTCCCGTCTTTCGGGAAACCTCCGCTGGGAAATGGGTTATTGTCTAGCTACAACCTACTACCTACTACCTACTACCTCGTGTTCCAGCGGGGTTTTCCGATTTTAGGTTACTG
>JBBSSE010000259.1:0-4950 GCA_038242375.1 Chitinophagales bacterium | reverse complement strand
TGTTCAAGCGTTTTTAGATCATTCACCACAAACAAGTCATACTTATTAGATATAGTTGATTGAGCTGAAAGTGAAGCCGCTATAAAAAAAGTCAATAGGAAAAGTACCGATCCGAATTTTAAAAGTAATTTTGATTGATGTGGCAGGCTCATTTTATTTGTTTTTTTATACCCTAAAAATTAAAAGCATTTCTGTATGCTTACCGGAATGAATTTTATAAAAGTATCCTTTTTTATCTTGTTGGTTTGTGGTTTTGCTGCCTGCCAGGATAAACATTCAGCAAAAGAAGAAGAAATTGTCGATGTTCCCGAACAAATGAATAAACGCGTTTCTGAAAACATCAAAGCGGTGCTTCTATACGCACGGGATAATGATGGAAAAATCAATGATTCAATCAGGTTGCTCCAGTCAGAGATTGTAAATGCGGGATATTCCAATAATGGGTATCAAAGAAGGTGGAGTGATCATAATTCCTTTTTGCCCAGGGCAGTTTCAATGATTGATTTTATTAAACAGGCAAAATACTACGGACTGTATCCCGAAGATTATCATTTAGACAGTCTTACTTCTTTATATCAAAAAATAAGCACAGATTCTTTATCAAATAAGGATGCCATTTCCTGGACAAAAGCTGATCTGATGTTGACTGATGCGTTTATACAAACATTAAAAGACCTCAGGGAAGGGAGAATGATTCCTGATAGCGCATCGATTATTTCCCGGAATGGTCTGATTGATTCTTTTTTTATTACTAAACTGAATGAACTGTCAGATGGGCCATCGGTATCTGAAATGCTTATCGGTGTTCAGCCAAAACAAATGGATTATCAATCTTTGCAGCAGGCACTGAAACCGTTTGTAGATTCAATGGATACTAAAAGGTACACTTATGTGTTCTTTCCAAACAGCGATTCCCTGGATTTCACGAAAAATATTTATGCAAGATTAACGCAATCGGGATATGGAAACAGTGCAATCAGTACACCTGATCTGGAAGAATATACCAGCGCTTTACAAAAGTACCAGGCCGATCATTCCTTAAAACCGGATGGTAAAGCGGGGCCGTCAGTTGTTGGTAGCCTGAACTCAAATGATCAGGAAAAATTCCGTCATATTGCTATTACGCTTGACCGGTATAAATCTGCTCCGCAATTTCCTAAAACATATATCCAGGTAAATATTCCTTCCTTTTATTTAAAATTGGTAGATGCAGACACGATTGTTTTAGTATCTAAAGTTGTGGTAGGAAAGCCTGATACAAGTACACCCGAACTGACATCTTCTATTTCGAATATGATCACATATCCGCAATGGACTATTCCGGAAAGTATTATCCGGAAAGATATTTTACCCCATCTGAAAGATGATCCGGGATATCTTGCCCGTAAAGGGTTTAGCCTCCTGGATTCCAAGGGGGAGGAAGTTAATCCATATGCAGTGGATTGGAATAAATATACGAAAGGAATTCCCTGGAGAGTCGTTCAGGGGAGCGGGGATGATAATGCACTGGGAGTTTTTAAATTTAATTTCAATAATCCTTACAGTGTTTATTTGCATGATACCAATCAGCGTTATTTATTTAAGAATGATAACCGCGCATTAAGTCATGGATGCGTAAGAGTTGAAAAATGGCATGCAGTTGCCTCATTTATTGCTGAGCGGGATAGTACTTTCCTGAAACCAGGGCAAAAAGCGGGGTACGATATCGACTCAATTAATAACTGGATCGATAAAAAGGAAAGGAAAACAATCGTCCTTAAAAAAAGGCTTCCACTTTACATTGACTATTTTACCTGTGCTGCAAAAAACGGCAGCATTGTATTTTATAACGATGTGTATAAAGAAGATTACCGTTTGGCTATGAAGTACTTTGCCAATAAATGACTAAGTTTGCGCATTATTAAAAAAAACAATCATAAAAATAAAGGTCATGAAAATGTATAAGACCCTAAAAAAAATATTTGTTTTTCTTCTGATTCTGGGAAGTATTTCTTTGAGTAATGCCTATGCTCAAAAATCAGGTTCCACAAAATCCAAGCGGCACTTTTCAATTCCTTCTCCACAAAGTTTGATTATAAAATATGGAGTTGCCAGTTTTTATGCTGCTAAATTTCATGGCCGTAAAACGGCATCAGGTGAAATTTACCGGAACGAATTACCTTCTGCTGCGTGTAATATTTTCCCGCTGAATACCTGGGTAAGAATTACAAACCTTTCAAATAATATTTCTATAATAGCTAAGATCAATGATCGGCTGCACCCAAAAAACAAACGGTTGGTGGATCTTTCTAAATCTGCAGCAGCTCAACTTGGTTATGTCTCTAACGGAGTAACAAAAGTGAAAATGGAGGTTTTAAAGGATTATGATCCTTCTGAAGATATCCTTTATATTGAACGCACCTTGAATGCTCAAAGAGCATTTTCAAACACGGTTTTTCCACTACTTTCTTTTATGTAATTCTGTCTTTAATTACTTCCCCTTGTGATCATTTATTAGTGTGTTTTAACTATAGAAGCATAGTAATTATTAATAATGAAAAATAATTTTTACTTTCAAAGTAAGCAGCTATTTTTGTCTGAAGTAAACAAAACTAATTATGAAAAAATTTTTCTTTCTTTTAATGGCTACGGCGTTTTTCTCTACCACTTTTGGTCAGCAGGAATATAAAAAAGGGAGGGCGCTTGGGGTCAGTTTCTTTATGAATGATTTCAAAGCTGCTTCTGACATCAGGTCCAAAGGCATCGTTAGGGTTTTGGATAATAAAGAGTTTTTCAAAACAGATCAAATGAATCCCGGGTTAGCATTAAACTATCTTTCCGGACTTAGCAATCATATGGATTTTATAGCAACATTAAGTGGTACATTCTTAGATTATCCTATGGATGGAGTGAGCTCTAATAATGGCGATAAATTTATGATGGAGCTGACAAGTGCTATTAATTTTAAATTATTAACCGATCATTATTGGATAACTCCTTACATCGATCTGGGAGTTGGTGGTAGTAAATATGGTAGCAAATTCGCCGCCTTTGTACCCGCTGGTTTAGGCTTACAGGTAAACCTGATAGATGAAGCATTTTTATTGTTGAATTCCCAATACAGAATTCCGGTAACTCAAAATGCAAGTTATCATTTCTACCACAGTATAGGTGTTGCCGGCACAATTTCAAAAAAGAAAGAACCAGCTCCAAAGGCAGTTATAATTCCGGTTATTTTGGATAGAGATGGTGATGGTGTAGTAGATAGTTTGGACAGATGTCCTGATGTGGCGGGTCTTGTCGCTTTAAAAGGTTGCCCGGACAGAGACGGAGATGGAATTGCTGATATCGATGATAAATGTCCTGATGTAGCCGGTCTTGCAAAATACAATGGCTGCCCTATTCCTGATACAGATGGTGATGGTATAAATGACGAAGAAGATAAATGCCCGAATGTACCTGGATTTGCACGTTACCAGGGTTGTCCTATTCCGGATACAGATGGTGATGGCGTAAATGATGAAGAAGATAAATGTCCAAATGAAGCTGGTCCTGCATCAAATTATGGCTGCCCTGTTATTGAAGCAGTGGTTATAGAAAAAGTGAATAAGGCAGCTCAGAATATTTTCTTTGCAACAGGTAGTTCCAAATTATTAGCAAAATCATTTAAATCTTTACAAGAGGTTGCTTCTATCATAAAAGAAAATCCTTCTTTTAAAGTGAGCATCGAAGGCCACACAGATAATACCGGTGGAGAAGAATTAAATCAGAAACTTTCTGAAAGCAGAGCCGCTTCTGTAAAAGATTATTTATTACAGCATGGAGTAGATGAAAGCAAAATCTCTTCCAAAGGTTTTGGTCCATCTGATCCAATTGCAGATAACAAAACTGCTGCCGGACGCGCAAAAAACAGACGGGTAGAAATGAAATTGACGAATTATTAATCAGTTTCCACAAATCATAAAAAAGCCCTGCCACACAGCAGGGTTTTTTCGTGTGAGTATGTTTGTAGGTTTCAGGTTTCAGGTTTCAGGTTTCAGGTTTCAGGTATGAGGTTGGATATGTAATTAGCTTCTACAAACTACAAACTTCTATATAACTTCATAAGACAAGAATATTTTCCAAAGATTTATTCTCAACACAGGAATAAGCCTATTGACATTTCTACCAAATGAAACTCATAGTCCATAAATTCGCAGTAATACCCCCCGACCCCCTAAAGGGGGAGAAGAACAACTCTCAAATAGTTTAGAGGTAATAAAGCAGATTTAGAGTTTAAAATAAAAGAATAAGCGCATTAAAATTTATAATAAAAGCTGATAAATTTAAGACTAAAAGTCCCCTTTAGGGGATTTAGGGGTAAAACTGCGAAATGAAGACTTCAATCTTTATTTTATTCACTTGCTTCGCGAGGGATTTACGGGGTAAATTCTGAAACTTTAGAAAAAAAAATTAATTTCAAATCCTTTTACTGAACTATAATTCACTGTTTAAAAGACCTCGCTGAGAGGAGATTTGTATTTAAAGTTATTTCCCTCAAAACACAGGCCGAGGCTTGTTGGAATACTACAAACTAACCACTTTCCGAATTGCCACCAATTTCGTTAATAACTCTTCCAGTAATTCCAATTTTAGCATATTGGCTCCATCACTTTTTGCAACTGAAGGGTTGGGATGTGTTTCAATAAATAAACCGTTGGCACCCGTGGCAATGGCAGCTTTGGCAATGGTACCAATTAATTGCGGGTTGCCACCGGTAAAACCTGATGCCTGGTTGGGTTGCTGCAAACTATGCGTACAATCCATAATAACGGGAACACCGTGCCCCTGCATTGCAGGTATGTTTCGGTAATCAACTACCAGGTCCTGGTAACCAAAAGTGTTACCCCGCTCGGTAAGCATAACTTTATTGTTGCCTGCTTTCTTTATTTTATCAACCGCAAACTTCATTGATTCGCCACTTAAAAACTG
>JBBSSE010000258.1:0-4955 GCA_038242375.1 Chitinophagales bacterium | reverse complement strand
ACATCCATGGAGCCTTCACTTCCTACAAGTTTTAAATAAGTTGTGCCACTTGTACCATCTACAAAATTGCATCGAAGAGAAAGATTAAAAGCCGGATGAACGGGAGATTGAGGATAATCAAACGTTCCTAATAATACATCGGGAACCTCCCGTCCGTCTTTCCAATATCTTAATCCACCAGAAGAGTATATTTTATTTGGCCCGATTGAATCAGTGATGAAATGCAAACTTGAAAACAGATGAACGAAAAGATCTCCGGCCATTCCTGTTCCGTAATCGAGGTAATTCCTCCATCTGAAAAAACGTGTAGGATCAAAAGGCCGTTTGGTTGTATTGCTGATAAACGTTTCCCAATCTACATTCCTGGAGGAAGCATCTGCAGGGATTGGATATTGCCAGGCGCCGATGGGAGAATGCCTGGCCCAAAAACCTTCGGCATAATTCAATTCACCGATTGCACCTTCTTTCAGTAATTGTTTGGCTTTTTCATTTCCTAAAGATGATACGCCCTGACTGCCTACCTGGAAAATCCTGCCCGTATCTGTCTGTGCTTTTATGACTGCCGGTCCCTCTGAAATATTGTGTACCATTGGTTTTTCGCAATATACATGCTTGCCTGCTTTCATGGCATCCACAGATATTTGTTTGTGCCAATGATCGGGAGTTCCGATGATGACCGCATCCACATCTTTCCGGTTTAAGATCTCTTTATAACTGCGTGTGGTAAAGATATCTTTACCCCATTTTCTCTTTGCATCTTCCAGCCGGCCATCGTACAAATCACAAATGGCCACCAATTTGGTTTTAGGAACATTCAGAGCCGTTAATGTATCCTGCGTACCCATTCCCCCCGCACCGATGAGGGCTATATTTATATTGTCATTTGCACTGGTAAGTTCATTTCTACTTAATAAAAAGTTAGCCGTTTCCGGCCTGGAAGCTGCCAGCACATTTGCTCCAACTGCCATTGCAGCGGCCGAGGTGGCAAAGGTTTTAATAAATTTTCGACGGGTTGATTCGTTTGATTTTGTCATAGAAGTATTTTAATGATGAATTGTAGCGGGGTTAATAATGACATTTTATTTTAATTCTTTGATCTGAATATTTCTCCACCGCACTTTAATACCTCCTCCGTCATGTATTTGAAGAGCTATAAAACCATTTCCCTCACCGATTTTTTTATCGTTGATATGGACCATCTGTTTTCCGTTTAAGAAGGAAGTGATTTCATCGCCTTTTGCTTCAATTCGCATGGAATTCCATTCATGTGCCTTCAGCATTTTTTCATCTTCTTCCTTAGGTTTTATCAGCCAGCCCCTTCCATAAGACTCATAAATACCACCTGTGTGCAATCCGGGCGGTGCAACTTCTACCTGCCATCCACTGATCTTTGTGCCCTCTATTCCGGAACGGATAAATACACCACTATTCCCATTTGCCTCTAATTTAAACTCCAGTTTAAGGATAAAGTTTTTGTAGGTTTTATTTGTGGACAAATAGCCATACTCTTTATCCGGGCCACTTTCACAAATTAATTCTCCCTTTTCAACATACCATTTTTCTGTGCCGTGGGGTGTCCATCCGGAAAGATCTTTCCCATTGAAAATCTCTTTAAAATCGGCATCACCAGGCATCATTGAAAGCATAGCCAGGGAAACCAGTGTGATCAGATACTTCATTTTGCAAAATTTTATTTGAAATTTAAATATACAGAATTATATAAATAAAAATTGGTGTAATAATTTCTATGCATTTAAAGCGGAAGCATTTTTTTCTATTTCTGCTTTTTTCTTTTTAAAATTAGGAATGGGGTAATGGAAAAAGTGTTCATTGAATTGGCTTTTCCTTTTAATATGGCTGATCGAATTGATTTAACTTTGCACACTTTTCAAAAAACAGATCATAAGCATGCTCCTTCCACAGGCACGAAAAACATTAAACCTTGCTTTCCCTATTATTATAGGAGAAATGGCGCAGATGTCGCTCGGTATTATCGATACCGCCATGGTAGGGGCCGTTAGTTATAAGCATCTTGCGGCCGGAGCATTGGTTATGAGCGTTATGAATATTCCATTTGTATTTGGAATTGGCATCACCATCTCTGTTTCACAAATGGTTTCTATGGCTCATGGAAGAAATGATAAAAAGCTCGTGAGTCATTATTTGTATAATGGATTCTGGTTATGTGCTTTGTCCGCAATTATCATTGCATTAGGATTGGAATTTGGAAAAAATATTTTATTACACCTTGACCAGGATCCGGAAGTAGCTCAACTGGCATTACCTTATATGCAAATCATGGGTTGGTCTGTGATTCCGATGTTGTTGTTTTTAGCGCTGAAACAATTTACTGATGGATTGGAGTTTACCAAAACGGCTATGATCTTATCTGTCGGCGCAATCCCGTTAAATATTTTTTTAAATTGGTTATTCATATTTGGCAACTGGGGTTTTCCACGGATGGAATTGGTGGGTGCCGGCTGGGGAACATTGATTACCCGAACCGTCATTTTTATTATTTTAGGGATCATTATTTTATACCACGAAACCTTCAGGCGATATGTAGCCGTGCGCAAAAGAGTTTGGAAGCTGAAATGGGAAACGCAAAAGGAATTATTGGATATCGGTATTCCGAGTAGTTTTCAAATTACGATGGAAGCTGGTGCATTTGCCATTTCAGGGATATTGATTGGAACGATCGGAGCTATAGAGCAGGCGGCGCACCAGATAGCATTGAGTATTGCTTCGCTTACTTTTATGGTATCGATGGGACTTTCGCAGGCAGGTTCTATCCGTACAAGCAATGCTTTCGGGCGTAAGGATCGTCGTGCAATAAGCGATATTGGAAAAAGTACCATTATTATGGCGTTGATTTATGGTTCTCTCTGCGCGGTTATATTTATTGTGTTTAAGAATCAACTTCCCTATTTATTTAACGATGAAATAAAAGTGGTATCCCTGGCATCATTCCTATTGTTATTCGCTGCAATTTTTCAAATATCAGACAGCACACAAGCCATTAGTGCCGGATTACTCCGGGGTATTAAAGATGTGAAAGTGCCGACTATTTTCATTGCGATAGCTTATTGGGTTATCGGTATCCCAGCCGGTTGGTATATGGCTTTTCACTTAAAAATGGGCGCCGCGGGAATCTGGATGGGCTTTATTATCGGGCTTACTTTTTCAGCGATTTTTCTAAGTCTTCGTTTTAAGAAAATGGGAATGCTGAAGGGGTAGTGTGCGGGGATTTTAAACTCGAATGAGATGGAATTTCAAACACGAATTTTAGGCACGAATTACACGAATTGAAAACACTTTCTCCACCAACCAACAACCCACCACCTACATTACACGAATTGAAGACACTTTCTTCATTACAACCTACAACCTACAACCTACAACCTACCGCCTACCACCTACTTTACACGAATTGAAAACACTTTCTCCACTTACAACCTAATTACCAATAAAACCTGCCATGCGTCAGCAACTTTTCCCTGGTCCAATAATTCCGCTGCATACAGGTGAAGTTCTCTTTCCATTTCTTTGGGATTGAGGGAAAAGTATTGAAAAATGAACTTTAGTTTTTCATCTCCAAAAGAAGGATTGATCTGTTGGGTTTCGTGCACATTTGCTAATTGTCCCAGATGATTGCCGGTAAGTATTTTACTGTTTTTAATAGATTCGGGAAGTGAGTCAATGCCAATTCCGAGAAGGATGTTTGGTTTCTCCACTTCAAAAAGATTCTTCGGCGTTATCCGTGCATACCAGTTGTTTCCCAGCCTGGCTACATGATGAAGTTTTCGCTGATCTATTTTTCCATTTTCTCCGAGGATCTTTTTATTAATGTGCATCACCAAAACTTCCGCTATAATTAAATTCCCCGCTCCACCTTCGGTTCCAAGTGGTTTTATTTCAAGTACTTTACACTCCAGTTGAACGGGGCTTTCTTTTACGCGGAATGGTCTTATAATTTGAGAAGTCTCTTTTGTGAATCCTGCTTTTTCAAATTCATCCGCTTCTTTTGGAAATTCACAACTACTCAGACTTACTTGTTGAACCATGTCATAATCCACAATGTTGATCACCACCTCGGGTATTTCCAGAACATTTTCCAATGTATGTTTTGTGGTATTATTCCGGACTCTGCGTGCAGGTGAAAAAATAACGATTGGCGGATTCGAACTGAATAAATTGAAAAAACTAAACGGACTTAGGTTTACGTTTCCTTCTTTATCTATTGTTGAAGCAAAGCAAATAGGTCTTGGAGCAATAGCATGTTGTAAAAAATTTTGTGCTTCTGCCGTTGAAATATCTTTCAGATGAATTGTGTGAAACATCGATGGTTTATCATTTTTTTCGAAATGCAAGGATACTTTATTTTATTGATTTGCTCAGCAGGTAGCTCATACCTGAAACCTGATACCTGAAACCTGAAACCTGATAACTGATACCTGATACCTATACCTTATTGCAACCTAAACGTCAAATCCGCAAACTCCTTTACACTTAAGGTTTCAGCACGGCGATCGAATAATTTATCCTGAAGGGTTTCTTTTGTCATCAGGCTTTTTAAACCATTCCGAAGTGTTTTCCTGCGTTGGTTAAAGGCAGTTTTAACCAGGAGTTTAAATGCTTTCTCGCTTTTTACGGGATAAAACGATTCTTTCTTTGTCAGACGTATAACTCCACTTTGCACTTTTGGTGGAGGGGTGAAACATTCATTTCCGACAGAAAAAAGATATTCCACATCATAATAATATTGTATCAGCACACTTAGCACGCCGTAAACTTTGCCTCCTTCTTTGGCGGCAGTTCTTTCAGCGACCTCTTTTTGAAACATGCCGATTACATCCGGTACATATTCTCTCCAATCCAGGATTTTAAATAATATTTGCGTCGAAATATTATAGGGGAAATTCCCAATTACAGTAAAAGGTTCATCGAAAGGCCTT
>JBBSSE010000257.1:0-4958 GCA_038242375.1 Chitinophagales bacterium | reverse complement strand
GTAATACTTGGTTTATCCCGGAAAGTTGCTTCACACAATTGCTGCTGACTCTGCCCGTCTTCTTTCCATAAATGATAGAGTACACTCCATTGTTCTATGGTTATTTCTATTCCTGCCTGTTTGAAATTCTTCTGCAATCTTCTTGCAATAGCAGTTGTGGCTTTACCCGTGATAAAGCTATAAAGTTCTCCCCGTTTAAATTGGTTGTTTGACATACAGTTGTTTATGCAACTATACAAAAGTAGGATAATTTTTGATCTCACAAAAATTATTTTTTTCCCGGATTATTCATTTCAGAAAATTTTCTTCCCGCGTTACAAAAATTGTTCTTTAGGTTTTTGTTATTGGTTTTTGTTATTTGCACTCATGCTATTTCTGTTCATTAGTCTTTTTCTTCTTTTACCATATTGCATCCTTCTTTTTTATTATAGAAAAAGTTGGAAGCAGATCCCTGATTTTGTGCCGGCAGGAAAAATGGATTTGGAAGATATGCCGTTTGTCTCCATCATTATAGCCGCGAGGAATGAAGAGAAAAATATCGGGCTATGCCTTCAATCATTGATCCGGCAAACATACCCTGCCGCTAAATTTGAAGTAATCATTACAAATGATCATTCGACAGATAGCACCGTTCAGGTTATCCATTCCATGAAAATGGATAACATCCGTTTGCTCAACCTGCAGGATTTTACAGAAAACAGAGAGATTAATTCTTACAAGAAAAAATCCATTGAAACAGCCTTACAATTTTCGAAAGGCGAATTGATCATTACCACAGATGCTGATTGTATCGTACCTGAAAAATGGATTGAAACAATGGTTGCCTTTTACAAGGAAAAAGATCCTGTATTTATTGCGGCGCCCGTTTCCCTTAATTCTTCATCTTCCGGAAAAAAAATTGGAGAGAATCTTTTAGGAATATTTCAAAGCCTTGATTTTATGACTTTGCAGGGAATCACGGGAGCATCTGTATCAAAGAAATTTCACAGCATGTGCAATGGAGCAAATCTGGCTTATAGAAAAGATGTGTTTTATGAAGTCAATGGATTTGAAGGAATTGATGAAATTGCCAGTGGAGATGATATGCTTTTGATGCACAAGATCCGGGAAGTTTATCCCGACAGAATTGAATTCTTGAAATCGGCGGATGTAATTGTGGAAACATCTCCTGAAAAAACTTTGGGAGGATTTCTTAATCAGAGAATCCGGTGGGCGAGCAAGGCAGATAAATACACGGATAAGAAAATAACTTTTGTATTACTTCTTGTTTATTTTCTGAATGCCTGGATATTCATCCTGGGAATTTCCTCTTTCTTTTTTCAAAATGTGTTTTATTTATTTGTCGTTTCCATCATCTTAAAAACGATTGCTGAATTGTTTTTCCTCTTTCCCCTGGCAGATTTTTTTGAAAGACGAAAATTACTTTGGTGGTTTATTCCCGCGCAGCCATTTCATATAATATATACGCTCATCGCAGGTTGGTTAGGGAAGTTTGGAAATTATAAATGGAAGGGGAGGAAGGTTAAGTGAGGGAAAATCGCCCATTTAACTTGCTATTATTCCAGATCATCTGTACAATCAAAAATTGTGTAAATTTGAAATCCAAATAGATACCATGAAAGCGTTAAAAATTCGAAAAAAATTATCTGATTACATTCAAAATGTAGATGAGGAAAAGTTAAAGGTTATCTATACACTTTTGGAAAATGATATCGAAGATAAAAGCAGTATTAGTTTAGAACGATATAATAAAGATCTGGAAGGAGCTGAAGAAGAGTTTAAAAATGGGGAATATATTAGCCATATAGAAATGACGAAGAGAGTAAAACAATGGTAGAAAATTATTTCAACTTTTCCTCCAGCTTCTATTAAAATACAGCAACGCTTTGAAAGAATCTTTTACAGCAACATGTAAAAATTATTTCTCCTCTTTCCTTAAAATAAATCAGAAACTTTAACTGCTTTTAATATTGATACCTCATTAAACCCGGCACTCACTGAAAAGTCAGTTTGCCATCTCCCCCTCCGCTTACCAAAATAAACTCCGCCACAAATAAACAATCCCTATTTTCACCAAAGTTTATCTATTTTTATTTTAATGCAGCAATCGTTTTCTTTTTCTCAACAAGCCTGGCGGCGACTAAAAAAAAATAAGGGTGCCATGGCTGGTCTCCTGATCATTACCGCTTCTGTGTTTATTGGTATTTTCGCTTATTTTTTGGGAACGGATTCCACTCCGAACGCGGACAGACAGATCGTCGAGATCCAGGCCCGCAAACCAGGTTTTACTCAAGAGTTTATCCGGGTTAAAAAACAAAAAGATGTTTCCTCTACAAATTTTTTTTCACGGCTCCTTTTTGGAGCAGAGGATAAATACATTTATGTGCCCATTAATGGATTTAAAGAAACGAACGATTCTGTCTATGTAGAAAAATTCATTGATGAAGACATTTATGAACCACAGGTGTTTGCTAAAAGTCAACTGTCAGATAAAAATTATATTACCACCAAAACCTTTTGGCTAGGTACAGATAAATTTGGCCGGGATATCTTAAGCCGTCTACTGGTGGGGGTTAGAGTGAGTCTCGCAGTCGGATTGATCACAGTTATCATTTCTCTTACTATTGGAATTATTCTTGGTGCTGCTGCGGGTTATTATGGAGGAAGAGTGGATAATGTGATCATCTGGTTCATTAATGTTATCTGGAGCATGCCTACACTCCTGCTTGTGTTTGGTATTACTCTCACACTGGGAAAAGGTTTCTGGCAAATTTTTATAGCCGTAGGTTTAACCATGTGGGTAGGCGTTGCACGTGTTATACGCGGACAGGTATTTGCGCTGCGCGAAATGGAATATATCCAGGCAGCAAAAGCGCTCGGGTTAAAAGACCTCCGAATCATTTTACGTCATATTTTACCCAATGTAATGGGTCCGGTGATCGTGATAGCAGCAGCAAACTTTGCCAGTGCCATTATTATAGAAGCCGGGCTTAGTTTCTTAGGCATAGGCATCCAGCCACCAACCCCAAGCTGGGGATTAATGATTAAGGAGAATTATAATTTCATTATTACCAATAACCCGGCGCTTGCATTTGCGCCCGGGGTAGCAATTATGTTGTTGGTTCTCGCTTTTAATCTCTTGGGAAATGGATTAAGAGACGCGTTAGATGTGAGAGGGAATTAACCGAAACTATTTATTATTCCTCATCTTGTTCACTTACCCGCACGTTTCTATTAAAGCTTTCGGTAAGAGAAATAAGTGTTTCCGTTCGCTCGATTCCTTTTATTTTCTGCAGGCCATCATGCAAAACATATTTAAGCTGATTAATATCTTTACAAACAACTTCAATGTACATGCTGTAGTTTCCGGTAGTATAATTCAAACGAACTATTTCAGGGATTTTCTCCAATTCTTTGGCTACAGTATCATATAAGGAACTCTTTTCCAGGAAAATTCCGACAAAAGCAGTTATATCGTAGCCTAATTTCTTGAGGTTAACTTTTAATCTTTTACCTTTGACAATTCCATACTCCTCTAATTTTTTAATTCTAACATGGATCGTACCTCCGCTCACAAAGAGCTTTTTACCTAGTTCCGCATAAGGTGTATCCGCGTTTTCCAACATCTCCTGGATAATTTGAAGATCCAGTTTGTCGATATTAAACTTAGCTGCCATAATTCGTTTTTATTTTTGAAAATATTTATTGTTTTGCTAAGATATTTAAATGTTTTCTATATTCCAAGCATTTTCATTGAAAATTTTGTTTATTAAGCAAACTATTTTTAGATTTGCATCAGATTAGGTCTTAAACATTGTGGGGTGATGAAATTTTTGGCAGACATGCCCTCTTGTCTCGAGGGTGAGGATAACAGGACAAACGTAGCATAGAGCCGTCTCAATAGTAATATTGTTTCGACCAGGGTCGACCACTGAACTTTGTGCTATAGCTAACTGCCCCGTGAAGGTTCGAACCCTTCCCCTACAGCTTTTTAAATGAAACCCTTACAGGTGCGAACTGGTAAGGGTTTTTTATTTTAAGAACGATTCATTTCCAATTAAACTCCTTCCTTCAATATTAATAATGCCACACACTCAATATGATGTGTATGCGGAAACATATCCACCGGCTGTAATTTTTCTACAGTAAATTTTTCTCCTAAGATCTGTAGGTCACGCGCCTGGGTAGCCACATTGCAACTGACATACACCATTTTCGGAGGGGCGATTTCCAATAATTTCTGAATCAATTTCGGATGCAATCCTGCCCTTGGCGGATCAATGATTACGACATCCGGATGTCCATGAAGATTAAAAAATGCATTATCACAAACTTCAATCACATCTCCCGCAAAAAAGGACGTATCATCCAAACCATTTAATAATGCATTTTCTTTCGCATCCGTAATCGCATCTTCAATTACATCTACGCCAATTATCTTTCCGGCATTCTTACTTAAGAAAATCCCGATACTTCCTGTACCACAATACAGGTCATACACTGTTTCTGTTCCGTTCAGGGTGGCAAAATCCTTCACCACATTATAAAGTACTTCCGCTTGTTTTGTATTTGTCTGGAAAAATGATTTCGGAGAAATTTTAAATTTAAACTCTTCCAGCGTTTCTATTACATAACCTTTCCCCATAATAACTTTTGGCTCCAAATCATAAATACTATCGTTCCATTTTGGGTTGATAGTATAGAGCAAGGTTGTAATGGAAGGAACTTTCTCCAGTAAATAATCAGCTATCTTTTTAATTTCAGGCGCATCATCATGACCAAAGACGAGGTTGACCATTAATTCACCCGTGGTGCAATAACGTAAAATGATATTTCTAAGAAATCCTTTGTGTTCCTTGATATCATAGTAACTCAACTTATTTTCCAGGGCATAATCGCGCAGGGAATTTCTTACCTGATTATTGACATCATCCATCAACCAACATTCATAAATGTCG
>JBBSSE010000256.1:0-4977 GCA_038242375.1 Chitinophagales bacterium | reverse complement strand
TATTTTCTCAATTTCTCAAGCCTTTCCTGTGTCTCAGCAGGGAAATTTGAAATGTATTCGTCAACTGGTATTATGTCTTTATTCATCTTTGGTTTTTTGTTAGAAACATTAAAATAAAAATAGCGCACCTTTAATGTGGAATCTGTTATACTTTATTGCAAAGTTCTACAAAATATAACCTGATGACATAGTTTAATTTGGCCAATCATCATCCAAAATGAAGCGCGCTATTTTTGTTTGTCAATTATTCTATTCCTCTGAATGTATCCCAATCGTATTTCCTTCTGTGTCCAGGGCTAATACCATAAATCCAAACTGCCCAAGTGCCTGTTTTGATTGAAGGACTTTTCCTCCTGCGATTTCTATTCTAGCTTCTTCAATGGCACAATCTTCACTTGCAAAATAAATAATGGTCGAATTACCGCCTGCTTTAATGCTATCCATTTTTACCAAAGCGCCTGCAGCGCCCGGGCCGTCCATTTCCATCGGAAATGATATCATACTCATTTCTTGCTCCAAAGTGTCAGGCATTGGAAGGTCGCTCATTTCTATGTTGAGAATTTTTTCATAAAATGTTTGAGCTCTCTTTATATCATCAACATAGATTTCGAACCAAACTACAGGGTTTTTTACTTGCATAATTATAATTTTTAATGATTAAACTTACTCAAATTAACGCACTCTTATTTGGAGATTCTTTGACATATGACAAGAAATAGATAAAAAGACCAGGAGGAACACAACTAATTACGGGTGCATTTCAACATGTTGCATCGTTGTCGGATTGAGAGTGGGCTGTGAGGGCACAGCGCGCGGCGGAGAGAGGCGCATCGCCTGGCTGGTGTTTCCTCCCCGTGACAATTTGAAATGCACACCTGGTTACTTTAAAATAAATAACCCCAACAAACCTTTAAGATTTTTTTTTAATTCAGACCAGTACTTTTTCTTCTATCTGTTTTTCTATCTTCTTACACCCATTCTTACATGCCGCCCGAATAATTTTTGATACCGGTAAATCCGTTTCAGGCAAACATAGAATATACAACAGCAGCACGATCACCGGGCTGGCAATAGTCTTTAATTCTATTCGTGAAATTCGCAATTAAAATTCGTGTTTGAATCAAGGTTTCATATTTACAATTCCAATTGCTTTGCATTCTTTACCACCATGGTGTTTGTCCATTTATCCTGCCATGGATTACTTGGGCTGCCCAAAGCACTAATGGCTGCAAAGGGAACTGCGCGGCTTAGTCCTCTCAGAAAGGCGGTTTTTGTGGTGATACTACTTCCATCTAAATTAACTGCCCGTGTACCGGTAGCAAATTTGCCCAAAGACCTTCCTTTAAAAACAGTTTCTGAAACACCCATATACAGTGCATAAAAAAGCAATGTGACAAGCCTGTCCAATAACCCTATGCCGGACTCTTCAAAATCTATATCCGATAGTACCTCGGGGAAAAAGAGTCCCATAAATAATCCAAAGAAAATGATTAGGATATAAAATCCGATAATATCAACGATATAGTTACCAAGGCGTTTCATGTGGGACACGCGTTCGTAATCTGCATCTATATTTAGAAATTCCGAGAGGTGGGATTCAGTTTCCATGTTTGATCATTTTCAGTTTTGGTAATGAAAAGTAAGTACGTTATTTGTTTGAGCTGTTTCGTTATCGATGCTGCTTTGGCACACCTATTTTTCTTTCAGGATTATTCAGTTTCATTTTTGTTTGAATGATTTTGGTCTCGTTTATTAAAGATCTTACCGAAGATACCCGATAGCCATAAACGAATACGAATATAAAAAGTTTCTTTCAGTTTTTAAATGATTTTTTTTGGCTTGCATTCTAAAAAAAGTTTTAATAATAAAATGAACGGAGGCAGATCATCATTATAGAATTCTGCAAATCAAATAAAAAATGTAAAGATCTTTATTTATTAGAAAATACCTCAAATAGAAAAAGCCAATTCACTTTCATGAATTGGCTTTCAAAATGTTTATTTCTGCGAATTACTTATGTGCTTCGATCTTTTTTACAAAATTACCTTTTGGCTGAGAACCAACTAATTTATCTACAACTTCACCACCTTTTACAAATAAGATAGCCGGAATGCTCGTGATACCATATTTAACGCTTAACTGAGGATTTTGATCCACGTTTACTTTACCAATATTTACGGTACCATCGTATTCTTTTGCCAAATCTTCTACTACTGGTCCTATTGCACGACATGGTCCGCACCATTCAGCCCAAAAATCGATCATTGTCAATTTATCTGAATCTAAAACTTTTTCCTGAAAATTCGCATCTGTAAATTCCTGCGCCATAATTAAAATATTTATTTATTAATAATAGAGTGTTTGCTATGATGGGTGCAAAATTACAACCAATAATTTGTAAAAGCAGTTTTGACAGTGTCCATATTATGTTAATTCTACTTTTACTTCTACTTCTGTCCTGCTTTGTAAAAAGTGAGCCATTTCGTCATTCATTTCAAAACCCTTGTCTGTGGTATACATTCCGCACTTATGATTTGAATGAATGTTATATACATTCATTTTCAATATAGCCGGTCCGGGATGCATCTCAATATTATTTGCCATAAAGTCCACGAGTTCTTCGGTTATATCTTCCGCATTGATATCAATATGTACTTTTTTAGTATTGCTCCGCAACATCGTCTCCAGCATTGTTACCCCATTTACCTGGAATTCAAAGGGAGAAGTTGCAAACCGTTGGCGGAATGATCCACTGAGACATATGACAAGTCCTGTTTCCAAAAAGTTACTCAATCGTACATAATCATCTCTCCAAAGAAGGAATTCCATTTTTGAGGAATAATCCTCTATGGAAAACACGCCAAATTTAGACCCGGTTTTAGATACTCTGTGTTGCGCTTCTGTAACCAATCCTGCAATTTTAAAAGAACGACCCGGATTCGGAATCAGGCTGATATTGTCTTTATATTCATTGAAATCAGCGATGGCTGTAAAGCCAAAATGCCGCATTTGGAATTTATAATTATCCAAAGGATGTCCGCTCATATACATACCCGTCACATCTTTCTCATAATCCAGCAGAGTCACCAACGGCCATGGTTCGCAAGGTGGAATGGGTGGTGGCACTACATCCGGCATTTGCAAATCTCCAAATAACGTATTTGTATTACTGTGAATTTGTGCCAGGTATTGGTTCCCGAATTTTATGATTTTTTCAAGCGAGTTTATATTCTCACCCGGAACGGTAAAGAAGAACTGAGCCCTGTGCAGATCATTAAAACAATCAAAGGCGCCGGCGTAGGCAAGACTTTCCAAAGACTTTTTATTAACTGCTCTTTGATTGACTCTTTTGATGAGTTCAAAGATTGACTCAAAATATCCGCTCTTTAATCTTTCTTCAATAATATTTTCAATAGCATTATCTCCCACACCTTTCATACCGCTGAAGCCAAACCTGATCTCTCCTTTTTTATTTACGGCAAATCCTTTTTGAGATTCATTTATATCCGGTCCAAGCACTTTGATACCCATATTGCGGCACTCTTCCATAAAGAAGGTGATTTTTTCAATGGCGCCTGCATGGTTTAAAACGGCAGCCATATATTCACTTGGATAATGCGCTTTCAGATAGGCTGTCTGATAGGCTACCATAGCATAACACGTAGAGTGAGATTTATTAAAGGCGTATTGAGCAAATGCTTCCCAATCGGACCAGATTTTTTCCAGTTTTGCTTTCGGGTGATTATTTTTCTCTGCCCCTTCAATAAACTGTTGCTTGAGTTCATCCAGGACGGAACGTTGTTTTTTACCCATCGCTTTTCTCAAAACGTCCGCATCACCTTTCGTGAATCCGGCGATCTTTTGAGAAAGTAGCATCACCTGCTCCTGGTACACTGTAATTCCATAAGTGTCTTTCAGGTATTCTTCCATTTCCGGCAAATCATAATTGATTTCCTGGCGGCCATGTTTTCGTTCAATATAACTGGGTATATAGGCTATCGGTCCCGGACGATATAAAGCGTTCATGGCGATCAGATCATCAAACTTATCCGGTTTTAATTCTTTCAAATGTTTCTGCATTCCCGGACTTTCAAACTGGAATGTACCGTTTGTATCTCCACGCTGGTAAAGCTTATAGGTAATTTCATCATCCAGCGGAAGGTCGTCTAAAACTATTTCAACTCCATGGTTTGTCTTGATTAAACCCAAAGCTGTTTTTAAGATACTCAAGGTTTTTAAACCAAGAAAGTCCATCTTTAAACAACCGGCGCTTTCAATATTACTTCCATCAATCTGGGTAAGCCACAGATCAGAATCTTTCGAAATTGCCACGGGAATTAAATCCATCAGATCCGAAGGCGCAATGATGATCGCAGAAGCGTGGATTCCTGTATTTCTTACGGATCCTTCCAACGTTTCAGCTTCGTGCAACACTTTACTCCGGATATCATCTCCATTATAAATTTCCCTTAATTTCAAAATGTTGGCCATATCATCCGGACCTACTCCATCTTCCGTCAGGGATTTTGGGCCTGTAATAGGTGCCTTCAGCACTTTACGTAAAGAAGTTCCCGGTTTATCCGGAACTAATTTAGCCAGCGCATTACTTTCCGGCAGAGGCAAATCCATCACACGCGCCACATCTTTAATACTCATTTTAGCGGCCATGGTGCCATAAGTAATAATTTGGGCTACCTGGTTTTTACCATATTTATCTACTACGTAATCCATTACTTTTTGTCTTCCTTCATCATCGAAATCCGTATCAATATCCGGCATGGATTTACGATCCGGATTTAAGAACCTTTCAAAAAGTAAGTTGTATTTAATGGGATCAATATTTGTGATGCCGATGCAGTAAGCAACCACAGAACCCGCGGCTGATCCTCTTCCCGGACCAACAAATACGCCCATGTTTTTGCCGGCAACGATAAAATCGCTCACAATTAAAAAGTACCCGGAAAAGCCCATGGTTTT
>JBBSSE010000255.1:0-5010 GCA_038242375.1 Chitinophagales bacterium | reverse complement strand
TATCCGATTTTTTAATCGCTTCATCCAGCGGTAAAACCTCATCAACTAATTTTAATTCCAGGGCTTTTTGAGCATGAACAGGATTGCTTTCCACGCCAAAAATCTTTTCTGCAATGCCTAATTCGCTTAAAGCTATTGCCAGAGATCCACCGATTAACCCTGTTCCAATTATTGAAATATTCATCCCGTGGTTGATTATTGATTGTTAATAAATTCTTCCGCAGGTTCAGCCTTCATCCGGCTCTGCTTAATTCTTGAAATAGCTTCTTGAAACACCTGCTCTTTTGCGCATAAACTTATACGGATATACTTATTTCCGGCATCGCCAAAAATTCCGCCCGGCGTAATAAATACATTTGCATTTTCCAACACCTCATCACTCAATGCAAAAGCACTTTCATAATCAGAAGGTATAGCTGCCCACACAAATAATCCGGCCTGGTTCTTACTGAAAGTACAATCGAGTAAATCCAGCAATTCAAAGACTTTTTCTCTTCTCAGATCGTAAACAGAATTTAAATGTCTATACCATTTCTCATCAAGCTGTAAAGCTTTAGCAGCCGCAAGTTGCGCGGGTAAAAACATCCCACTATCCATATTTGATTTAAACCGTAATACTTCATTAATTCTTTCCGCTGCTCCACTTAAAAAACCAATTCTCCAGCCTGCCATATTATGGCTTTTACTTAAAGAATTTAATTCGATTACAACATCTTTGGCACCATCAAAAGCAAGAAGACTCATTGGTTTATTTTTCCCTAAAAAATCGGGCATAATAAAACTATAGGGATTATCATGGCAAATAAGAATATGGTGTTTTTTTGCAAAAGAAATCAGCTCCTTAAACATTTCTGCTGTAGGTAATTTACCGGAAGGCATCTGAGGATAATTCACGAACATCAACTTAACACGGGACAAATCCATTTTTTCCATTTCCTCAAAATCAGGAAACCAGTCATTCTCTTCTTTCAACGTGTATGCATGTACGTCAGCACCGGCAATAATAGCCGCGCTTCTGTAAGTCGGATAACCGGGATTTGGTATCAGAACAACGTCTCCTTTATTGATGTAGGTCATACAAATATGCATGATCCCTTCTTTGCTTCCCAGCAAGGGAAGTATTTCTGATGCGGGATTTAAGGTTACATTGTACCACTTTTGATACCAATCTGCAACAGCTTCCCTCAAAACGGGACTTCCTTTATAACTCTGATAAGCATGTTTCCCTGGCCTGGCAGATTCCATAGCGAGCGTCGTGATCACATCCGGATGCGGAGGTAAATCAGGACTACCGATTCCTAAATTGAGAACATTTCTTCCTGCCTGATTCATTTCATCTATCTGCCGGAGTTTTTGGGAAAAATAATATTCATTAATTCCGTTTAAACGATCAGAGAGTCCGGCTATTTTTTTTACAGGAATGTTTAATAAAGTATTCATTCGATTATAATATTTTTAGTTTTTTCCATTTTTATATACACCATATACCTTTACATCCGCCGTAAATGGTTTTATTTCATCCAATAATTTTTTCAATTGCTCTACATGGGTAAATTCACAATCTGCATGGAAGCTGTACTTCCAGTCACTACCGGGAATGGGCATGGACTGCAGTTTACTCAGATTAATATCGCATTCGGAGATCTTTAAAAGCACTTTTGCGAGGCTCCCTTTGGAGTGATCCGTTTCAAAAATAATGGAGGCTTTATCTGCTCCTTCCACGCCGCAATGCATATCCGCGTTTTGCAAAACCCAAAAACGGGTATAATTATTTTGTCTCGTATGGATGTTCGGTGCAATCACATTTAACTGGAAAATATTTGCTGCCAGTTCTCCGGCAATAGCAGCGATGTGGCCGCTCTTATTATCATGCACATACTTTGCACTCAACGCGGTATCCTCCGTTTCAATTAATTTCCAATCATATTTTTCAAGATAATCACTGCATTGAAGTAATGCCATCGGATGAGAATGCACTTCACGGATATCTTCCAGTTTTACACCAGGATTTACCAAAAGATTTTGGTCTATCTGGAGATAGACTTCACCAACAATTTTGAGATTACTTTTTTGAAGCAAATTGTAATTGGGTAGAATGGATCCGGCAATGGAGTTTTCAATGGCCATAATTCCACCATCACTGTCAATCTTGTTTTGGGCTGTTCGAACCAGCTCCTTAAAAGTAGAGCAACAAACAACTTCCACATCATTTCCAAAAAACTTTCGGGCAGCAGATTGGTGAAAGCACCCTTCGAACCCTTGTATTGATATTTTTTTACCCATGGTACAAAACAAAAAATCCCGGCCTAATTTAGCCGGGATTCTTTTTATGTTAATTTTTAAAATCGTTCAATTGTTAACAAAGGGATCCCGGTCTATTGCTAAAATAGAAGCTAAAATAAAACCAGAAATTTCCTTTTGTGAATGTCATAATATTTTTCAAAAGTAATACACAATTTTTAAACAACAAACTTTTTTTTTAAATAAAAACTATAGAAAGTCATAAAACAATAATTCCTGAATAAAAAAAAACCGTTTCAATTAAGAAACGGTCTCTTTAGATTGCCTGTCAAAATAAATAATTTCAACAATCAAATTAATGCTATATTATTGAGCTGGAGTTGCTGTTGCAGCTGGCAAAGAATCAGTTGGAACTACGGCTAAAGAATCAGTATCAGTTGGAGCTGGTGTTGGAGTAACTTCTTCAGTTGCTGGAGTTTCAGTTTCAGTAGTAGCTGTATCATTACAAGCTACGAATAAGGCAGATACAGCGAAAATTAAAAATAATTTTTTCATTTTTGTTTGATTTTTGATTTAAGATTAAAATAATACCCCTTTATACCGTAATAAAAAAAAGGTAACCCGTTTTTTAAAAATTTATTTATTTACTTTATAAATAGGTTACTTTTCCATCTTTTAAGTATTAATAACAGACGAGTGAAATTATATGATGAAGAAAATGCATTAATCAAGGGATTGGCAACCCACGATGCGAATGCAATTGAAAAAATTTATCGGGATAACTACTCTTCCATACAAACTTTTATTGTAAAAAATAATGGTTATCCGGACGATGCAAGAGATATTTTTCAGGAAGCAATGATCATACTTTTTGAAAAATCCAAATCAGAATCATTTGAACTCACTTGCCAGATAAAAACGTATTTGTATTCGGTTTGCAGAAGGTTATGGTTGAAAAAATTACAAAGAGAAGAACGCTACAATCCATCGATGGAACTTGTATTGGAAACGGTAGCAGTAGATGATGAAATAGAATTGCATGAGAAGAAAAGCAGTGACCTTGGAATAATGGAAGTGGCTCTTTCAAAAATAGGAGAGCCTTGTAAGAGTTTATTGGAAGCATTTTATATCCAAAAGAAATCAATGCCGGAGATCGCAGCTTTATTTGCTTATACGAATGCAGACAATGCAAAAAATCAGAAATACAAATGCCTGATGAGATTAAAAAAAATATTCTTTACTCAATATAAAAATACGAACGGAAATGAATGAAAATATACTTTTTGAAGCGATAGAGAGATACCGGAAAGGAGAAATGGGGCAGGAAGAAATGGCCTTATTTGAAGAAATGCGCAGAACAAATCCTGAAATAGACCAGGTAGCAGCAGAAAACTCTTTCTTATTAAGTGAATTGGACAGGATTAGTGAGGTGAAAAAATTTAAGCAGCTTCTAAACCAGGTAGAAAATAAATTGGAAAACGAAGGCGTTATTAAAGAAAGAAATAAAAAAACCGGTGCGAAGATTCTTTATTTGTGGAACCGCTATCGCAGAACCATCTCTGTGGCAGCAGCTATTGCTGTTCTTGTTTCTATTTCCACAGCCTCTTTCTTTTCCGCTGTTTCTGAAAATAAAAAAGTTGCCAATCTTACACCTCTGGTAAATAATAAATTAAATCAGTTTGAAAGAAAACTGAATCAGATGGAGCATAAATTAAATGATGCTGCCGTAGAACCTGCCAAGCCTCAATTTGAAGCGAACTTCATGGCAACCGGCTTTTTACTGGATGGTAAAGGGTATATTATTACCAATGCCCACGTTGTAAACAATGCTAAAAATCTGATAGTAGAAAACAGAAAAGGCATTCAATATTCCGCAAAATCCATTTACAATAACCCATTGAACGATCTGGCTATCCTGGAGATTACAGATACCAGTTTTAAAAAGATCAACGGTTTGCCTTATACTTTTCCTAAAAATACATTTGACCTCGCCGAACCTATTTACACGCTCGGTTACCCACGGGAAGAAATCGTTTACGGACAAGGATATTTAAGCGCCCAATCGGGATATTCCGGAGATACATCTTCCTATCAAATCAGCATCTCTGCAAATCCGGGTAACAGTGGCGGACCGGTTATAACCCGCAATGGCGAAATAATAGGCATCATCAGCAGTAAAGAAACAAAAGCTGACGGGGTCGTTTTTGCTGTAAAATCTGAAAGTATTTACTCTGCTATTAAAGCAGTGAAAGAAGACCTTGACATCACCATTAAATTACCTTCCACCAATACATTAAAAGGCCTTGACCGCGTACAGCAAATTAAAAAGATTGATGATTATATTTTTAAGGTAAAGGGGAATTAGTTCATAGTTCGGAGTTCAGAGTTCGGAGTTCAGAGTTCCTAGTTCGGAGTTAGCAGTTGGCTCAAAGCTCATGGCTGATTGCTTATAGCTTTTTAAATTCGTGTAATTCGTGTCTAAAATTCGTGTTTAAAAAATTAAACGCGGAAAGCATTCAACCCAAAATCCACAACCTAATACCCACAACCTAATAACTATCACCAACCACCTATTCCATAAAAAATACCTAATTATCTCCCTGCGATCTGTTTATTAAAATCAATAAATTAACTTCGCAGCCAAAATTACAAAAAATACAAAATGACGACGAACAGAACTTTTACAATGATTAAGCCTGATGCTACTTCCAAAGGAAGTACAGGAGGAATTTTAGAAATGATCAATGCTGCAGGTTTTCGCATAGTATC